>SLPP01000277.1 GCA_007131945.1 Paracoccaceae bacterium
CAGGTCCTGCCCTTCTGCGAACAGGCGCTGGCCAACCGCTACCCGTTCAACCGCCGCGCCGGCGCCGATGTGGCAATGGCCGATTTCGCGCGCCTCTTCGCGCCCGGCGGGCTGATCGAGACCTTCTTCAACGAGAACCTGCGCCGCTTCGTCGACACCCAGGCCCGACCGATGACCTGGCGGTCGGTGAACGAAGCGGATCTGGGGATCTCGGATTCGGTCCTGGCGCAGTTCCAGAACGCCTTCCAGATCCGCGACGCCTTCTTCGCCCAGGGCGCGTCGCCGCGCATCGGCTTCCAGATCACGCCCTTCGCGCTCGACCCGAATGCCCAGCAGGTGACGCTGGAGATCGACGGCCAGCGCACCACCTTCAGCCACCGCGACGCCGGCGCCCAGCCGATGGCGGTGACCTGGCCCGGCGAGGTGGGGCTTGCCGGCGTGCGCTTCGATCCGCCGGCCTCGGGCGTGCAGAACATCCTCGCCCGCGACGGGCCCTGGGCCTGGTTCCGGCTTCTCGACAGCGCCGAGATCCGGCGCACCAGCGTCGCCGACCGCGCGCGCGTGATCTTCAATGTCGGCGGGCGGTTCGCAATCTACGACCTGCAGGCAGGTTCGGTGCTCAACCCTTTCAACCTGCCGGCGCTGCGCAACTTCAGCTGTCCGCAGTCCTTCTGATGGCGGGCGCGTTCGGAGCCTATGGCAAACTGCCCGCGATGGGCGATTTCCTGCGCGCCGAGACGCCACCCGGCTTTGTCGAGGTCTGGGATGCCTGGCTGCAGCGCGCCATGCTCGGCGCCCGCGGGCGGCTCGGCGCGCGCTGGCAGGAATGCTATTTCAGCGCCCCGATCTGGCGCTTCACGCTTGCCCACGGGCTGGCCGGGCGGCTGCCGGTGATCGGCATCCTGATGGCCTCTGTCGATCGCGTCGGCCGGCAGTTCCCGCTGACCCTGATGGCGGCGCTGCCGCAGGGCACGCCGACCCTGCTGGCGCATCTCGCCGCCGATGCCGTCTTCCTGCGGCTCGAGGATCTGGCGCTCGAGGCACTGGAGGGCGGGGAGGCGCGCGCGCTCTTCCTGCAGCGGCTTGCCGGGCTGCCGCGCTTCGCGCCACCGCGCGACGCGCGCCCGAGCCTGCGCGATACCACCCTGACGCTCCGCGCGGCGGAAGCGGGCGGTGCGGCCGAACTCGCCGCCGCCCTGCTGGAGCCGCGCCACCGCCAGCCCAGCATCTGGTCGACGCTCCTGCGCGACGGCACGCGCATGATGATCACCGAGGGGCTGCCGGGCGAGGCGCAGACGGAAGGTCTCTTCGATCTCGACGCGGCGATCTGGACGGACGGCGCGGAACGACGCGCCACGGCGTGAGCCGCAGCGGGGGCCGGCAGATGGGCAAGGCAGGTCAGGGAAGGCAGAAAACGTGAACCGGCCGGTGATCCGCTACAGCGCCACGACCCATGTCGGGCGCGTGCGCAAGGTCAACGAGGACGCGATCCTCGCCACGCCCGAGACGCGGGTCTGGGCGGTCGCCGACGGCATGGGCGGGCATGCCGCGGGCGACGTGGCCAGCCGTATCGTCATCGACCAACTGGCGATGCTGCCCGAGGGCCTTGCGCCGGGAGAACTGATGCAGTCGGTGCGCGAGGCGCTGCACCGCGCGCATGCCCAGATCCGCGACGAGGCGCGGTCGCGCCATGTCGACACGATGGGGGCGACGGTGGTCACGCTGGTTTTGGCCGACGGCCATTTCGTCGCCTTCTGGGCCGGCGACAGCCGCCTCTACCGCTTCCGCCACGGCGAGGTCGAGATGCTGACCACCGACCATTCCGCCGTCGCCGACCTGGTGACGGCGGGCGAGATATCCTGGGACGAGGCCGAGTTGCATCCGCTCTCGAACATGGTCACCCGCGCGGTCGGCGTCGGCGAGGTTCTGGAACTCGACAAGATCCGCGGCGAGGTGCAGCGCGGCGACCGGTTCCTGCTCTGCTCGGACGGGCTGAGCAAATATGCCGGTTTCGATGCGCTGCGGCGGCTCGTGCCGCGCGCGCCGATCGAGACGGTGACCGACACGCTGCTCAACCGCGCGCTCGAGGGCGGGGCCAGCGACAATGTCTCGATCATCGTCGTCGACGTGATGTAGCCGCCCCCGTCGCCTTGCTGCCCGGCGGCCGGCGTCAGATGCCGATCGCGCGCGCGAGTTCGATCTCGACGGTTTCCAGCGCCCGGACGACCGTCGCGCCCTGCTCGCTGAAGATACCCACGAGCTGCGGGTCGTCGGCCCGGATCAGCTCGATCGCGCGCCGCACCTCGCCCGCCGCGCCCTGCACGACCCCGATCGCTTCCGCCACCGCCTGGCGCTCGATCTCGCGGCGCTCGGCATCGGTCGCCGCGCCCGCCATCCGCGTCTCGGCGCGCGTCCGGATGTCCTGCACGCCGGTCTGAGCCTGCCGGATGATCGCCGAGACCTGCGCCAGTTCCGGCGGCAGGTCGAGCGTCAGCTGCTCGAGCGCGCTTGCATAGCTGCCCAGCGCGTTGGCGATGCAGTCGAGCAGTTCGGTGCCCAGCGGCGATTCCTGCCGGCAGGCCTGCGCGGCGAGTTCAAGCTCCTGCGCCATGGCGTCCATCTCGGCCAGTACCTCCTGCGCTCTGGCCGCGGCCTCGCTCCGGGCGCCGGCGACCGGCGTCGGGTCGGTCGAGCGGTCGAGCCCGTCGAGGTTCACGAACGTGCCGGGCGGGTTCGGCAGTTCGATGACAATGGTCGGCGGGATGTTGACGGGCGATTCGGGAACCGTCGGCTCGACCTCGCCGGTCACCGTCAATGTCCCCGACGAGACGGCCCGATACGGCTGGCCGAGCCGGCTGATCACCGGCGCGGCCGCCACGATGGCGTATTCTCCCGCCGGCCCGTCCGGATACCCCACCGAAACGAACTCGACCTCAAGCGAATCGTCCACCGGGCCGAAGACATAGACGCCCGGCCCACCGAAGACCTGACCGGTCAAGGGGGGCAGTTCGGGATCCTCGAGATCGATGGCAAGGTCCTCCGCCGCCGCCCATATCACCGGGTCGATCGCGTAGAGCTGGGCGTAGAAGCCGGGCGACGACGGCGACCAGTGCTGCGTGAAGCTCCACCCGGCCTCGCCCGCGGTCTCCAGAAACCCGTCGAAATCCTGCAACTGCGCCGTGGTCAGCTCGGTGCCGCCGCCCGAACTGCTCGCCTGCCCGGTCGTCTGGGCGTCCCAGAACGAGGCGATGACCGAGCCGCCCGACCCGTTGATCGGGGTGTTGAAGCCGACGAGGCCGCCTAGTAGGGACGCTGCCACTTCGTTCATCGGGTCCAGGGCCACGGAGCCGAGGGCGAGCCCCTGATCGACGATGCCGTCATTGAGTCCGACCAGGCCGCCCACCACGACGCTTTCGCCCGCCGCGCCACCACGAACCTGGCCCGAAGCATAGGCCCGCTCGATCCGCCCGAAGTTCCCGCCGACCAGCCCTCCGGCATAGACTTCCGCCCCGGCAACCGCGCGGACATTTCCGGTGGCCGCCACGTCTTCGACGAGCGCGCCAGCGGCGTTCAACCCGATCAGCCCGCCGACATAGGCCGGACCGGCCACTTCGGTCCCGGCGCCGTCGAGAATGGTGACATTGACGCTCGACCGGCTCTGCGTGACGTCGCCCAGGTTGTAACCGACGAGGCCGCCGGCATAGACGCTGTCGCTGGCATCGTTCTGGACGCTGCCCTGCGCGGTCGAAGACCTGATGACGCCGCCTTCCTCGTTGTACCCGACCAGCCCGCCGATATCGACGAAACCCTCGCCTTCGCCCTCCCCGTCGCTCCCGCCGCGCGCCGCGACGGAGGCCGTGGCGAATTCGATCACGCCCTGGTTGTAGCCGGCAAGCCCCCCGACCCCGGTGCCCTGGCCGCTGACGGCGCCGCCGACCTCGACATTGCTCAGGAAGCCGCGGTTCTCGCCGGCGAGTATGCCGGTATTCGCCTCGCCGCCGGTGACCGACGCGGAGAGAACCCGCAGGTTCCCGATACTGCCCGCATTCGCGGCGAAGAGCCCGACCGGGATGAAGGTGCCCGGCAGGTTGATCGACAGGTTCCGGATCGCGAAGCCATTTCCGTCGAGGCTCCCGGTGAACGGATCGGCGCCCTCGCCGAACCGCCCGCCGATCGGGCGGAAGCCCTGGCCGTCGTTCCAGCCGGCGGCGCCGCCCGCATTGATGTCGCTGGCCAGCGCGAAGCTTGCCGACAGCAGCGTGTCGATCCCCTGCAGCCCGTAGACATCGGTCAGAAGCCAGGGCGACCCGGTCGTGCCGTCGCCACCGAGCGCGCGCAGGAAGGTTGCCGAGAACGGATCGACCTGGAAGTCGCCGGCCTGGAATGCGGGCTGGGATCCCGGCGTTCCGTCGCCGACCTGCTGCCAGTCGCCGGAAAGCAGCCGGAACCGGCCGACATTGACCGCGCCGGCGGGGCCGGTGGTGATGGTGCCGCCGGCATCGATCGTGAAGCTGCCGTTCGCGGCGGTGATCGCCTGCTGCAGCTCGACATCGCCCACCGCGCTGAAGCGCAGATCGCTTCCCGTCGCCCAGTTGACCGCGGCCAGCACGCTGATCGTGCCGGACCCCGGCGCCCCGTCGCCGGGCGCGCCGGTCGTGATCTCCACATCCCCCAGGCCCAGATTCACCACCAGCGCGCCGACGTTCACGATGGCGGGGTTCTCGGAGGGAAGGAATGTCCCGTTTTCGAAGTCGCCGTTCTCGGTATCGTCGGTATCGATGATCACGTCATAGGGATCGAGGAGCAGCGTGCCCGCCCGGCCCAGCGGCGCGCGCCGGTCGACGAGCCCCGAGAAGCTCAGCCCCGCCCGGCCCGAGACCTCGACGAAGCCGCCGTCGCCGCCGAGCTCGCCCCCTCGGCTCAGGATCCGGCCGCGAAACACCGTGTGGTCGTCGGACCACAGGACGACGCTGCCGCCGTCGCCCAGCTCCGTGGCGCTGGCCGAGATCACGCTCGCCGCGTCGACCGCGAGCCGCCGCGCCGTCGGCAGATCGCCGCCGCCGTGGAAATCGCCGCCGATGCGGATCGCGCCGCCGCCGCCGGGGCCGCTCGCATCGATCCCGGCGCCGGCAAGCACGATCTCGGCGCCGGTGATCTCGATCGGCCCGCCCGTCGGCCGCGGCGGCGGGACGGGCGAGCTTTCGACCAGCGTCACCGCGGCGTGGGTCGCGGCGCGGCCGGTGACCTGCACCCTTCCGCCCGCGCCACCGCCAAGCACGATCGCCCCGTTGCGCCCCGAGACCGAGCGCGCCTCGACAACGCCCGAAAGGTTCACCGCGTTGCGCGCCGCGTCGCGGGCGGTCGCGGCCAGCATCTCGACCCGGCCGCCATCGGCCTCGATCCGGCCGGCATTGCTGACCAGCGCTTCCTCGCCGTCGATGGCCGAGGGCAGCGCCACCTGCAGGAACCCGTCGCCCGAGAAATCGAGCGTCGCGCGCTCGCCCGCGCCCAGCCCGACGCGGCCGAGCGGCACGCGGATCGTGCCCGCATTGGCCACGCGCCCGCCGAGCAGCGCGGCATAGCCGCCGGGGACGATGTCGACCGTGCCCATGTTGCGCACCGCGGCCGAGGCGCCGGTGCCCTCGAAGCGCAGCCGTCCGGCAAGGAAATCCTCGTCTCGGATGTCGAGCGTCGAGGCGACGAAACCCGCCGCGCGCACCTGCCCGTCGGGGCCGATGGTGATGCCGTTGGGATTGATCAGGAAGACCTGGCCGTTGGCGTTGAGCTGGCCGTCGATCCGGCTCGTCGTCGCGCCGGTCACGCGGTTGAGCAGCATCGCGTCGGCGCCGGGCTGGCTTATGTCGACCCGCGCCTGCGACCCGATCGAAAAGCCCCCCCAGTTGACGATCGCCGCCCGTGAACCCTGGGTGATCGCCATCTGCCCGCTGCCGGGCGTGGCGATGTCGACCGCCCCATGCGCCACCTGCCCGCCGGTGGGCAGCGTCATCGGATCGGCGAGCGCGGCGAGCGGCGAGAGCGCGGTGGTGGCCAGAAGCAGCGAGCGCAGAAGCGGTGCACGCATGACCAGACCCCTCCCCGGGTTTCAGAAGCGCAGGGTTCCCACCAGCGAGAACCGGTTGTCGTTCGACCCGCCGCCGTGGCGGATGCCGCGCGTCGCCTCCAGCCGCACGACGGCGCTGGCAAAGCGCGACTCCATCAGCGGCAGGATCTCGACGCCGAGGCCGATGCTGGAGAGCCGCTCGCGCCCCCGTTCGAGCGCGGTCGGCCGATGCAGCCACAGGATCCCCGAGGCGGCGAAGCCATAGGGCGTGACCAGCGCGCGCACCGCCTCGGGCTGGAAGGGCGCGCGCAGCTCGCCGCGCAGCACCACGCCGCTGTCGCCGGTCAGCGTGCCGGTGGCGAAGCCGGAAAGCTCCGAGGTGGTGGCGAGCCCGATCTGCTCGCTCTTCACCAGCGGCCGGCCGAGCGCGCTCTGCGCCCGGCCCGAGACCACCATCACCAGCCGCTCGCCCAGCGGCCGTACCATCCGCCCCGACAGTTCGAGCTTGGCGAAACCCGGCCGCGCGCCGTCGCGCGAAAGCGGCAGGGCGGCGCTGCCGCGGCGCGCGCCGAAGGCGTCGAGTCCGAAGGAAGCGACGGCGTCGAGCGCATCGACGCCGCCCTCGGGCCGGTTCCGGGTCGCGCCGGCGGCGAACCGCAGGATGCGCAACGCGTCGCGGTAGACGGGCAGGCGCGTGCCGTCCGGGGCGATCACGTCCTGCCGGTCGCGCTGCACGTCGAGGCTGGCGCGCGCCGTGACGCTGAGTTCGCGCGACCGCACCACCGGATAGGCAAGGCGCAGCGAGACGCGGTCGAAGGTACTGCTGGCGGGCACGCCGCCGGTGCGCGGCGTCGTGCGGCTCTCGGTCAGCTCCAGGTTCCAGGTGAGCCCGCTGGTGCCGATCGGCGCCAGCACGCCCGCCGCCAGCGTCCGCATCCGCGGCGTCGAGGAAAAGAGCCCGCGCGCGACCGAATCGGTTTCCGGATTTCCCGAAGCACGCAGGTAGATCGTCTCGGCAAGGCCGAGGAGCCCGTTGAACTCCATCCCGGCGTCCAGCGAGTAGCCGCCGAGGTCGCGCGAATAGCTCGTGTCGATGCCGACGAAGCCGGTCACCGGCCGGAAGTCGCCGCCCAGCACCAGCCGCGTCGAGCCCGGAAGCTCGCCCTGCGCCAGCGCCGAGTCGAGCGCCAGCCCGAACGTGTCGCCGGCGATCAGGAGCGCGCGCTCGATCTCGCGCAGGCGCAGGCTGCGCTGGCCCTCGAGCGGTCCGGTGACCTCGGCGATACGCGCGCGCACCGGCGCCGGCACGGCATCGGCCTCGATCGCCTCGACGAAACCGTCGACGACGACCAGCCGCAGCGTGCCGCCGTCGCGCAGTTCCTGTTCCGGAAGCACCACGCGGGCCAGCACGAAGCCGGCCTCGGCATAGGCGGCCTCGAGGTCCTGCGCCGCGGTGAAGATCTCCGAGACCGGGATCACCCGCCCGGTCAGCCGCGCCTCGGTGGCGCGATGCGCCTCGGCCATGGCGGCAAAGCCGCCCTCGACGCGCAGCGCACGGATCGTCACCGTCAGCCGGTCGGCACCCTCGGGCGCGCCGAGCCCGGGCGCGCCGGTGAAGACGATGGCGCCGGTCAGGCGCCGCGCCTCGGGGGCCAGCGTCGGCGGCGTGATGTCGGCGGCGGTCTGGGTCCAGACCGGGACGGCCGGCATCAGGACCGCCAGACCCAGCGCCAGCGCCCCCGTGACGACGGCCCCGCACCGCGCGAAGCTGACGGCCTTGCTGTGCATTGCGCCTCACCGTGTGCCGTGAAGCCGGGATCGCATGCGTCCCACGCGACCCCGGAACGACCCAACCGCTCACAGATCCCTCGAAGCGGAAAGCTAACACGTGTTAACGCTCACGCCTAGCGCGATCCCTACGGTTCGCGATCTTCCGAGCCGCGCACTGGCATTCCTACCACAGGACCGGCCGGGCCGGCGGCCTCAGTTCGCCGCGCCGATCAGGAAGCCGCCGTTGCGCCAGCCGCGCAGCGCCGCCTCGAGCCCGGGCCCGGCGATCCCGTCGATGGCGCCGGCGTAATGGCCCGCGGCGCGCAGCTGTCCCTGCAGGGCCCGGATCGTCGGCGCGGTCCACTCGCTGTCCGGCCGGACCAGCTCGCTCAGCGTGCGGCCGTCGTCGGCGGCCACCGCGCGCAGCAGCAGCTCGGCCGCGCGGGCGGCGTCGCGCGGCACGCCGCGCCCCTCGTCGAGCAGCGTCGCCGCGGCGCGATAGCCGTTGGGCTCGCCCTCGCGCGCGGCGCGCAGGAAAAGGTCGAGCGCCGAGCGCCCGGTCTGCGCGATGCCGCGATCCTCCAGCACGCCGAGGTTGAAGGTCGCGATCGCCGAGCCCGCCGCCGAGGCCCGCTCGAAAAGGCCGATCGCGCGCGCCACGTCCCGCTCGACCCCGCGCCCCTCGAACAGCGCCACGGCGAGGTTGATCGCCGCGTCGGGGCTGCCGGCCTCGGCCGCCTGTTCGTAGAGCCGGATCGCCGCGTCGAGGTCGCGCGGCACGCCGTCGCCGGTCTCGTGCAGGAGGCCGAGGCTGACCATCGCGCGCAGATCGCCCGCCGCCGCCGCCCGCCGGTAGAGCGCGATCGCCGCGTCGCGCTCGCCCGCCGCGGCCTTGGCGCGGGCGAGAAGCGCGATCAGGTGCGGCACGTCGGGGAAGGCATCGACCGCACGCTGGCAGGCCGCCACCGCCGCCGCGGCGCTGCGCACCAGTACCGCGAATTCGACCCCGGCGGTGTTCGCCGTGGCATCGCGCGGATGCGTCGCCAGCCGCTCGCACTGGCGCACCGGCGCGTCGTCCTGCCCGGCCGGCAGCGCCTCGAGCAGGCGGCGGGCATCGGCGGCGTTGGCGCCGTGCGGAAAGAGCTGCAGGTAGCGCTCGACCAGCGGCCGCATCCGTGTGCGCTGCGCCAGCGACCACAGCCGCTCGGCCTCGATCTCGCCGGTGCCGGGCAGCCGGCGGATGACGCTGTCGCCGACCTCGCCCTCGCCCAGCTGCAGGAAGGCGCGGACATCGGCGATATGCGCGCCTTGCGGAAAACGCTCGAGGTAGAGATGCATCAGCACCGGGTCCTGCGCGCGCGAGGCGACCTGCCACAGCATCGTCTCGGGCGAGACCGTCTCCTCGCCCGGAACGAAGCGGAACTGGCGGGTGAGCGAGGAATTCTCCCACGGAATCTGCCGCCCGCCGGTGGCCGAGAGCACGTCGCGCCGCACCCCGATCATCAGCTCCGAGATGTCCTGCCCCGGCGTGTGGATGCGGCTCAGGATCGCCTCGGTGAAGAAGCTGTTCCGCCCCAGCCCGTCATAGGCGACGTTGTCGGGCTGGGTGGCGAAGGCAAAGAGGAAATCCGCCGCGCTGCCGACCCGCGCCAGCCCGTCGGCATCGCCATCCGCCCCCAGCGGGTTGTCGCGGCAGGCGTCGAGGAAGATCAGCTTCAGCCCCGGGCTGCGCTCGAGCTCGACCAGCATCTCGTCGAGCGGGATGAGCCCGGCCATGAAGGCCGCACGATCGGCGAGCGTCGCGTCGGTCGGCACCAGGAAGTTGCGCGCCCCGGCCTGCAGCCCGTGGCCGGCATAGAAGACGAGCGCGACATCGGCGCGCTCCGCCACCTCCATGAAGGAGGCGAACAGCGCGCGCATCCCGTCCCGCGTCAGATCCTCGCCGAGGAAGACGCGGAAATCGAGACTCTCCAGCACCGCCGAGATGTCGCGCGCGTCGTTGACCGGGTTTTCCAGCACCGGCACGGTGGCATAGTCGGCATTGCCGATGACCAGCGCCACGCGCATCTCGGCCCAGGCCGGCCGCAGCGGCACGACCAGCGGCAGCGCCAGCAGGAAGGCCAGCAGCAGCCGGACCACCGGCCGCGCGGCGCGCGCACCGGCCCGCCGCCGCGCCGCGTCGCGGGCGGAACCGGGACCGGTCGGGATGTCCTGCGCCGGGGGGTTCATGCCGCGCAGTCTGCCGCCAACGCTTCGCTCTTGCCAAGCCCCCGGAATCACTTTCCCGTGCCCGGCGGCGCGGCTTGTCAGAATGCCGGCCGTGCCGCTATGGTCGCGGGCGCGTGGCCCGGCACGGCGCGACCGGGCGAAAGCCACGGGACGGTTCACCATCCTTCGAGGGAGCGATGCCGATGAGCGACTGGACCGCCGGCTATGTCAGCGACGTCGAATACCTGCCGGGCTTCCACGACGAGCAGGCGCCGGGGCTGATGGACCTCGCCTGCCTGATGTCGCGGGTCGAACCCGCCCGGCGCCCCGGCAGCAACGCCGCCTTCACCTATTGCGACCTCGGCTGCGGCCAGGCGAGCACGGTGACGGCGCTTGCCGCCGCCAATCCCGAGGCGCGGTTCTGGGGCATCGACTTCATGCCCGCCCATGTCGCGCGGGCCGAGGCCTTTCGCGGCAGCGCCGGGATCGACAACCTGACGCTGATCGAGGCCGATATCGCCGCCCTTGCACGGGCCGACGACCCGGGGCTGCCGCGGTTCGACTACATCGCCCTGCACGGGCTCTTCAGCTGGGTCTCCGACGAGGTGCGCGCCGGGATCGTGGCCTTTCTCGACCGGTTCCTCAGGCCCGGCGGGCTGGTCTATCTGGGCTACAACGTGATGCCCGGCTGGACCGACGCGCTGCCCCTGCAGAAGCTGCTGATCGAATACGCCGCGAACCGGCCCGGGCCGAGCGCGTCGCGGGTGGCCGAGGCCGCCGGCTTCGCCGCCCGGATGCAGGCGGCCGGGGCCACGCTTCTGGCCACCGCGGTCGATGACAAGCTCTTCCCGAAGATGCGCAGCGAGGAATTCCTGCAGCGGCACTACCGCTACCTCGCGCACGAATTCCTCAACGGTCACTGGCGGCCGCGGTTCCATGTCGACGTGGCGCGCGAACTGGCCGCGGCCAAGCTCGACTTCGTCGGCTCGACGAACCTGCTGGAGAACTTCACCGGCATCGGCCTTTCCGATGCGGCGCAGGCGCTTCTCGACGAGATCCCTGAAGGCCCGCTGCGCGAGACCTTCAACGACTACTTCAACCTCCGGCGGTTCCGCCGCGACGTCTTCGTGCGCGGCCGGCGCGAGATCTCGGGCGAGATGCGCGAGGCGATGCTGGCCGACGTGGTGCTGGCGATGATCGCGCCGCGGCCGGCGCCGGACCGGAACGAATGGCCGCAGCTCGGCGCCCGCTTCACGCTCAACCGCGAAACCTACGGCCCGGTCTTCGACCGGCTGGAAAGGGGGCCGGCCTCGATCGCCGAGCTGCGCCAGCTGCCCGATCGCGCCGGCCGGCAGGTGACCGGCAACGAACTTGTCGGCGTGCTGGCCGGGCTGGACCTCGTGCTGCCGGTGCTCCACGACGTGCCGGGCGCGGTGGTCGAGGCCTGCTGGCGCCACAACCGCGTGGTGGCGCACGAGGCCTTCCGCACGGTCCGGCAGAACCTCTTCACGATGGCGGTGCCCGTCGGGCATACCGGGATCGTGCTGAATGCCTCGCACACGCTCATTCTGGACGGTCTCTTCGCCGACGTGCCGGCCGAGGTCGAGGCCCTGACCGCCCATGTCCTCGACCGTCTGGCGCTCGATCCCGACGCCTTGCAGAAGCCGCCCGAGCCCGAGGCCCGGATCGGCGGCGCGCTGCACGACGCGAAGGGCGGCGGGCACGACGCCGGGCCCGCGGAACCGCCGGCGCCGCGACCGGCGGGCGAGATCGTGCGCGAGGCGGCGGTCGTCGTGGTCGATCAGCTGCTGCCGGTCTGGCGTCAGCTCGGCCTCGTGCCGCCGCGGGCCGGTGACTGACCGACCGCCGCACCGCCTCACGCCCCCCGGCGCGCTCCCGGCCGGGGCGACGGGTCTTGCGGCCTTGGCCCGACGCGGCCGGCAACCGCCCGGGCCGCCCCGAAAGGGCGAAATGACGGCAATCCGTCCTCCGCTTGTCATACGCTTGGTGTACGGTCTGTGACAGGCGGAAACCCAGCAAGACAAGGCCGATGACCCCTTTCCGCCCGGTTCCGTGCCGCCCCCCCGCGCGCGCCGCGTCAACCTTTCGTCAACCCGACGCGCCCGCCCGGACCACCCCCGTCCCGGCGGGACGGGCGGTCCATCGAGCCCGCCGCCGCAGAAAGCTCTTGACCTCGACCGACCCGATCCAGCCTACTGGACGGACCGGTCCGCACATCCGGGCCGGCAGTCCCGCGGCGGCAAGGCCGCCGCCCGGCATGCCCGACGACAGCGGAGGATCCCATGCCCAGTCCCATCGCCGCAGCCTTCGGCGCCGTCCTCGCCCTTTCGCTCGCCCTGCCGGCACTCGCCGAACCCGGCCGGCTGACCATCGAGCTCAACAAGTTCGAGGAAACCGAGGAGAGCGGCTGCCGCGCCTTTTTCCTGTTCCGCAACGGTACCGAGATGACGCTCGCCGGTTTCGAGATGTCGCTCGCCATCCTCGACCGCAACGGGGTCATCGACCGGCTCCTGACGATCGACGCCGCGCCCCTGCCGGCGGCGCGCACGACGCTGAAACTGTTCGAGATCCCCGAGACGCGCTGCGACGCGATCTCCGAGATCCTGCTGCACGACCTGCCCTCCTGCCAGCCGCAGAACGCGCCCGAGATGGACTGCTTCCCGCTCATCGATCTGGTCAGCCGGACCGGGGCGGCGATGGTCAACTAGGCGCCGCCCGTGACCAGCGTCTTCGACATCATCGCGGCGGGCGGCCCGGTCATCGTCGTGCTGCTGGCGCTGTCGCTCCTGTCGCTCGCCCTGATCGCGCTGAAGCTGGTCGAGCTGCGCGGCGTGCGCTCCGGCGGTGCGCGGCGCGACGCGGCGCTCAGGCAATGGCTCGACGGCGCGCAGGCCGAGGCG
>SLPP01000020.1 GCA_007131945.1 Paracoccaceae bacterium
GAAATCGGCACCGTTAACCGCAATGAAACTTTCGGGACTCGCGGTGTCCAGACCCTTCCGGGCTGCGCTCGTGCGAGCCTGCGCGTCGCTCACGGCTTCGGGTGGTCGTCGTAGTCCTTGCGCAGGATGCGGCGGCTGTCGCCTTCGGGGTCGTCGTACATGCCCTTCTTCAGCGTCCACCAGAAGGCGACGAGGCCGAGCAGGCCGAGGCCGAGCGAGATCGGGATGAGGATGGCGAGAACCTCCATCGGGGCTCCTTCCGGTCTATTTCAGCCGCAGCGCGTTGAGCGCCACGGTGATCGACGAGAGCGACATGATCGCCGCCGCCCAGAGCGGCGTGGCGAAGCCGAAAAGCGCCACGGGGACGAAGACGACGTTGTAGATGCCGGACTGCCAGAAATTCTCGCGGATGCGCCGGGTCGCCTGCCCGCCCATCCGCACCGCATCCGCGATCGGCGCGATGTCGCGGCCGAGGAGCACGATGTCGGAGGCCACGCGCGCGGCGTCGAGGGCGGAGGCCGGCGAGATCGAGACATGCGCCGCGGCCAGCGCCACGGTGTCGTTGAGCCCGTCGCCGACCATCAGCACCCGGTGCCCGGCTGCGTGCAGTTCCTCGATGCGGGCGGCCTTGTCCTCGGGCAGCGCCTCGGCCTGCCAGTCGTCTATGCCGAGCCGGCGGGCCATGTCGCGCACCGCGGCGGGCACGTCGCCCGAGATCAGCCAGACCCGCTTGCCCTGCGCCTTCAAGGCCGCGACCAGTTCCTCGGCGCCCGGCCGCAGCCGGTCGGTGAAGTCGAAGGCCCGCGTCTCGCCCGACATCGACAGGTAGGCGGCGGTGCCGTCGCGCGGCGTGGCACCGACCCAGGCGGCGCGGCCGAAGCGCACGCGGCTTCCCTGCCAGCGCCCCTCGACGCCATAGCCGGGAACCTCCTCCACCGCCTCGAGCGGGGCGGGCTCGATGCCGCGGTCCTGCAGGGCGCGGGCGAGCGCCCGGGCGAGCGGGTGGTCGGAGGCCGAGGCCAGCGCCAGCGCGACGCGCGCGGCCGGCTCGGGGTGGTCCTCGAGATTCGTCGGCTCGGGCGTGCCGAGCGTCAGCGTGCCGGTCTTGTCGAGGACCACGGTATCGACCTCGGCCAGGCGTTCGAGCGCGGTGCCGTCCTTGATCAGGAGCCCCTTGCGGAAGAGCTTGCCCGAGGCCGCGGTGACCACCGCCGGGACCGCGAGGCCGAGCGCGCAGGGGCAGGTGATGATCAGCGTCGCCACGGCGATGTTGACCGAGAGCCGCAGATCGCCGCCGGAGATGTAGATCCAGGCGATGAAGGCGCCGAGCGACAGGATCGGGATGGTCGGCGCATAGGCGCGCGCGGCGCGGTCGGCGAGCGTGGTGTAGCGGGTGCGCGCGGCCTCGGCATGGGCGACGAGATCGGCCATGCGGTGCAGCGACGTGTCCTTGCCCGCCGCCGTGACGCGCACCGTCAGGGGCCCGGTCAGGTTCACCTCGCCGGCGTTGAGCACCGTGCCCTCGCCGGCGAAGGCGGGCAGCGTCTCGCCGGTGAGCAGCGAGCGGTCGATCTCGGACCGGCCGGCGGTGACGGTGCCATCGACGGGCACCCGGCCGCCCGGCCGCACCAGCACGAGGTCGCCGACGGCGAGGTCGGCCACCGGCACCGCGACCTCGCGCCCGGCCTCCAGCCGGATCGCGCGCGGCACTTCCAGCGCGGCCAGTTCCTGCGCCGCCGAGCGCGCCGCGGCGCGGGCGCGGAAATCGAGATAGCGGCCGGCGAGCAGGAAGAAGGTGAGCATCACCACCGCCTCGAAATAGGCGTGCTTGCCCGAATGCAGCGTCTCGTAGAGCGAGATCAGCACGGTGAGGATCAGCGCCAGCGCGATCGGCCCGTCCATGTTCAGCCGCCCGGCGCGCAGCGCGCGCGCCGCCGAGACAAAGAAGGGACGCCCCGAGAAGGCCACGGTGGGAATGGCGATCAGCGCCGAGATCAGGTGGAAGAGATCGCGCGTCGCATCGGTGGCGCCGGACCAGACGGCGACCGACAGGAGCATGATGTTCATCATCGCGAAGCCGGCGACGCCGAGGCGCATCAGCAGGTCGCGGCCCTGGCGCTCGGTCTCGGTCATGCTGAGCGTGCCGGGGTCGAGTTCATAGGCCTCGTAACCCAGCTTCTGGAGCCGCGCAGCGATGGCCGCGGCCTCGATCCCGTCACGCGCGGCGACGGAGACGCGCCTGAGCGTGAGGTTCAGCCGCGCCGAGCTGACCCCCTCCATCCGCTCGAGATCGTTCTCGATGGTCGAGATGCAGGCGGCGCAATGCGCGCCGGGGACCGACAGGACGATGCGCGCGCCCTCGGCCCCGGCCCGCGCGCGGTCGAGCGCGGCGGGGGCCGCCACGCAGGCCGGGCAGGCCGAGGCCGGGGGGGCGTGCAGCGTGTCGGTCATCCGCTCATCCGCGATGGCGGAACGAGACGCGCTGGCGGAACTCGGTCCCGTCAGGCGCGACGGCGACGAGGCGCAGGTTCCAGTTGCCGTTCTCCAGCGCGACCGGCGCCCGGAAGCTGCCGCGCGCATAGGTGAAGTCGGGCGTGACATCGTCGCGGGTATGCGTCGCCCGGCCCAGCGTCGCGGTCAGGTCGGCGACCTCGGCCGGCGTGCCGTCGGGGTCGGTGATCCTGACCAGCAGCTCGCCCTCGTCGACCTCGACGCGGATGTCCCAGCCGAGCGCCCGCTGACGCGCCAGCCGGTCGTTGAAGCCCTGGCTGGAGACGAAGCTGTTCTGCACCTCGAGCCCGGGGAAGGTACTGATCGCGCTCCATGCCATGTAGGCATTGACCGACATGATCACCCCGAAGACGCTGACGAAGATGGCGAGCACCTTGCGCCCGGTCAGTTCGCGGCCGTTGCCTTTCATTGTCCCCTCCCGTTGAAGACGGTTTCGCCATAGATGCGCGCGGTGTCGCCGGGCACCGAGGCCCAGATGCGGACCGGCGTTGTCGCCGCGCGCGCGGCATCGGTTCCCGGCGGCGCGGTGAGATAGACCCGCTGGCTGAGCTGCTCGTCGGCGGGCACCATGACCATCTGCCCCTGCACCCCCTGGATCGTCAGCCGGATCGACGGATCCTCGGCCACCGACAGGAAGAAGGGCCGCGGCTCGTTCGACATGTTGCGCAGGCGGATGTCGTAGGCGTTGCGGATCGTGCCGTCCGAGAGCACCACGAAGGTCGGGTTGCGGATCGGCGATATCGACATGTCGATATCGGTGCGCAGGAAGAGCGCGACGATCAGCCCGACGCCGATCCCGGCCCAGAGGAAAGTGTAGAGCATCGTGCGCGGGCGGAAGACATGCTTCCAGGCCGGGATCGGTTCCTTGCCCGCGCGTTCGCGTATCTCGTCCGAAAGCGC
>SLPP01000381.1 GCA_007131945.1 Paracoccaceae bacterium
ATCTCGGGCGTCGCGCTCAACTTCCTCGCCGCCGGCATGACCGTGGTCATCGCGCAGAGCTGGTTCGCCCAGGGCGGCCGCACGCCCTCGCTTCTGGGCGAGGCGCGGTTCCAGCGCCTCGATCTGCCCTTCGCGCAGGCACTCGCCGACGTGCCGGTCCTCGGCCCGGTCTACAGCCAGATCCTGTCGGGCCATTCGGTCCTCGTCTATCTCGGCCTCCTGACCGTTCCGGCGACCTGGTGGCTCCTCTACCGTTCGCGCTTCGGCCTCAGGCTGCGCGCGGTGGGCGAGAACCCGGCGGCGGTGGACACGGCCGGCGTCTCGGTCGTGCGGCTGCGCTACATGGCGGTGATCATCTGCGGCGTGCTCTGCGGGATCGGCGGGGCGTATCTGGCCACCTCGCTCTCGGCCGGCTTCGTCAAGGACATGAGCGCCGGGCGCGGCTTCATCGCGCTCGCCGCGCTGATCTTCGCCAAGTGGCGGCCCTGGCACGCGCTCGGCGCGGTGCTGCTGTTCGGCATGCTCGAGGCGATCGCCAACCGCTTCCCCAGCCTCGATCTGGGGCTGATTACCCTGCCGGGGCAGTTCATGTCCGCCCTGCCCTATATCCTGACGGTCGTGATCCTCGCCGGTTTCGTCGGCAAGGCGATCCCGCCGCGCGCCGGCGGCGAGCCCTATGTGAAGGAGCGCTGAGGCGCCGCTCCCACAGCCACCCGGATTTGACCGCCGCCCCCTTCGCAGCAGGCGCCCTTTGACCTATCAAGGGGCATGCAGATCTACCTGCCCATCGCCGAGGTCTCCGCCAATGCCCTGCTGCTCCTGGGCATCGGCGGCGGCGTCGGGTTCCTGTCGGGCATGTTCGGGGTCGGCGGCGGCTTCCTGATCACGCCGCTTCTGTTCTTCATCGGCATTCCGCCGGCGGTGGCGGTGGCGACCGGGGTCAACCAGGTCGTCGCCTCGTCGATCTCGGGGGTTCTGGCGCATCTCAAGCGCAAGACGGTCGATCTGAAGATGGGCACGGTGCTGCTGATCGGCGGCCTCGTCGGTTCGGGTTTCGGCATCTGGGTCTTTCGACTGCTCAGCCGGCTGGGCCAGATCGACGTCACCGTGCAGCTGGCCTATGTCGTCTTCCTCGGCATCGTCGGCGCGCTGATGCTGCAGGAGGGCACGCGAGCCTGGATGCGCTCGCGCCGACCGGACGCGCCGCGGCGCAAGCTGCATCAGCATTACTGGGTGCATGCCCTGCCCTTCAAGATGAAGTTCCGCACCTCGGGGCTCTATATCAGCGTGATCCCGCCGCTCCTCGTCGGCGCCTCGGTCGGCATCCTGGCCGCGATCATGGGGGTGGGCGGCGGCTTCATCATGGTGCCGGCGATGATCTACCTCCTGGGCATGCCGACCAAGGTCGTGGTCGGCACCTCGCTCTTCCAGATCATCTTCGTCGCCGGCTTCACCACGGTGATGCACGCGGTGACCTCGAAATCGGTCGACATCCTGCTCGCCTTCGTCCTGATCATCGGTGGCGTGGTCGGGGCGCAGCTGGGCACGCAGGCGGGGCTGAAGCTGAAGGCCGAGCAGCTGCGCATCCTGCTGGCGCTGGTGGTGCTGGGCGTCTCGGGCAAGATCGCCTACGACCTCCTCGTCCGGCCCGACGAGATCTATTCGATCATGATCCCGGGGCGGCACGGATGAGGGCGCTGCTTCTGTCGCTGCTGGTGCTTCTCGGCTGGCCCGCGCAGGCGGCGGAGATCATCGGCGGGCTGAGCCAGAACCGGGTGCAGCTGACGATGAACTTCGCCGGCTCGGAAATCCTGATCTTCGGCGCCATCCGCCGCGACGCGCCCCGCTTCGAGACCGAGCCCCCGTTCGACATCGTCATCACCATCGAGGGGCCGCCGCAGCCGGTCGTCGTCTGGCGCAAGGACCGGCGGATGGGCATCTGGGTGAATGTCGATTCGGTGCGGATGGCCTCGGTGCCGAGCTTCTACGCCGTCGCCACGACCGCGCCGCTGGCGCAAATCCTCGACCCGGCCGAGGATGCGCTGCACCGCATCTCGCCGCAATATGCGATCCGCGCCGAACAGGCGGTGGGCGAGGTGATCGATTCCGAGGCCTTCTCGCAGGCGCTCCTGCGGCTGCGCGCCGAGGCCGAGCAGTTCCAGAGGCTCGAGCGCTGGGTCTATCTCGATCGCGAGACGCTGTTCCGCGTCTCGGTTCGGCTGCCGGCCAACCTGACCGAGGGCGCCTATACGGTGCGGATGTATCTCGTCCGCTCGGGCGGCGTCGTGCACCAGTACCGCAACGCCATCTTCGTGCGCAAGGAAGGTCTGGAACGCTGGCTGCACACGCTCGCCTTCGACCAGCCGCTGGTCTACGGCATCCTCGCGCTGTTCATCGCGCTTGTCGCCGGCTGGGGGGCCTCGGCGCTCTTCCGCTACGCGCGCGGCTGAACGCCGCCGGGCTCGCCTCCCGACCCGTCGCGCCCGTCCCTGCCGGCCGGATGCACCGGCAGGCGGCGGCACCGGGGCACGCGGGCGGCGCGACGACCGTTGCCCGCCGCCGAGCCATACGGCTTCCGCCTGATCCCTTCGGCAAGCACGGGCGGAACTGCGCCGCAGATGGTGCCGGACGGATCGACCGGATCTGGTATCACCCGCGCCCGATGAAGGGCATGTTGGTCGCCATGACGGTGACGAACTGCATGTTCGCCCCGTCGGGCAGGCTGGCCATCAGGTAGACGGTGTCGGCCACGACCGAGACATCCATCACCGGCTCGGGCCGGACCGTTCCGTCGGCCTGCATCACCCCTTCCTGCATGCGCGCGGTCAACTCGGTCGCGGCATTGCCGATATCGATCTGCGCGCAGGCGATGTCGAACGGCCGCCCGTCGAGCGAGATCGTCCGGGTGATCCCGGTCACCGCGTGTTTGGAGGCGGTATAGGCGATCGATCCGGGCCGCGGCGCATGCGCCGAGATCGAGCCGTTGTTTATGATCCGGCCGCCCCGCGGATCCTGCGCCTTCATCCGCGCGAAGGCGGCGCGGGCGCAGTGGAAGACGCCCAGGACGTTCACGTCGATCACCGCGCGAAACCCCTCCGGGTCGGTCTCGTCAGGCGTCGCGGCGGCCAGGCCGCCGCCGGCATTGTTGAACAGCGCGTCGATCCGCCCCCAGCGGGCGGCCACCCGGTCGAAGGCCGCATCGACCGCCCCGGCATCGGTCACGTCGCAGGTCAGGATCAGCGCCGCATCCGCGCCCGCCGCGGTTTCGGCCAGCGCATCCTCGCGCCGGCCGAGAAGCCCGACGCGCCAGCCAGCGTCCAGAAAGCGCCGCGCGGTGGCACGGCCGATGCCGCTGCCGGCGCCGGTGATGATGATGGTCTTCGGCTCGTTCACGGGATGCTCCCTTCGGA
>SLPP01000392.1 GCA_007131945.1 Paracoccaceae bacterium
GCGGCCGAGCGCGAAGGCGCGGCGATTGGCCTCGGGCGCGACGCCGTTCAGCTCGATCGCCCGGTCGAGCGCGGCCAGCGACACCGGCACCAGCCCCGACTGCCAGGCGAAACCGAGCAGGATCATGTTGGCATAGACCGTGTCGCCCATCACCGCCTCGGCGAGCCGGCCGGCATCGAGCGCGCCGACCTCGCCGCCGACAGCCGATTCGAGCGCCCGCAGCCGCGCCGGGATCGCCAGCGAGGCGTCGCGGTTGAGCACGATGTCGCCGGTCGGCATCTCGGTCAGCGTGACCACGGCGCGGGTGCCGGGGCGCAGGCAGGCCGAGGCCTTGGGCGCGGTCGAGACGACGAGGTCGCAGCCGATCAGCGCATCGGCCGAGGCGCGGTCGGTGCGCACCTGCTGGATGTCCTCGGGCCGCGGGGCGAGGCGCAGGTAGCTGAGCACCGGGCCGAACTTCTGCGCAAAGCCGGTGAAGTCGAGGACCGAGGAACCCCGCCCCTCCAGATGCGCGGCCATCGAGATCAACGCGCCCACCGTGACGACGCCGGTGCCGCCGACGCCGGTGACCAGGAGGTCATAGGGTTTCTCCAGCATCGGCAGGTCGGGCTCGGGGAGCCGGGCCAGCGCCGCGTCGATCGCGTCCGATGCCTTCGGCTTCGGCTTCAGCCGCGGCGCGCCCTCGACGGTAACGAAGGAGGGGCAGAAGCCGTTCAGGCAGGAATAGTCCTTGTTGCAGTTCGACTGGTTGATCCGCCGCTTGGGGCCGAATTCGGTCTCGATGGGCTCGACGGAAAGGCAGTTCGATTCCTTCGAGCAGTCGCCGCAGCCCTCGCAGACAAGCTCGTTGATCATGACGAACCTCTCGGGGTCCTCCATCGTGCCGCGCTTGCGGCGGCGGCGCTTCTCGGTGGCGCAGGCCTGTTCGTAGATCAGGATCGAGACGCCCTTGACCTGGCGCAGGTCCTTCTGCACCGCGTCGAACTCGCGCCGGTCGTGGAAGGTGGTGCCGGGCGGGAACTCGCCGCGATCGAACTTGCCGATATCGTCCGAGACGAGCGCGATCCGCTCCACCCCCTCGGCGCGGCTGATCGCGGCGATGGCCTGGACCGAGACGGGGCCGTCCACCGGCTGGCCGCCGGTCATGGCGACGGCGTCGTTGTAGAGGATCTTGTAGGTGATGTTGGCACCCGCCGCGATCGCCTGCCGGATCGCCATGGCGCCGGAATGGTACCAGGTCCCCTCGCCCATGTTCTGGAAGACATGCGGGCGGCCGGTGAAGCGCGAGGAGCCCGCCCAGTTCACCCCCTCGCCGCCCATCTGGATGATCGAGGTGGTGTTGCGATTCATCCAGTTGGCCATGAAGTGGCAGCCCACCCCGGCCAGCGCCTGCGAGCCCTCGGGCACGCGGGTCGAGGTGTTGTGCGGACAGCCCGAGCAGAAATAGGGCGTGCGGGTGGCGCCGGGGATGTTGAGCACCTGCGGCTCGACGCCGAGGATCCTCTCGGCGCGGGCGGGGAAGTCCTCCTCGGGGAAGAGCCCGTGCAGGCGGCGGGCAACGAGCGGCAGGAGCTGGCGCGGCGAAAGCTCGCCCGTCCAGGGGATCAGCCGGTGCCCCGCCTCGTCGCGCTTGCCGACCATGTGGCGCGGCTTCTCGCCGTCCCAGTCGTAGAAATATTCCTTCAGCTGGCTCTCGATGATGCCGCGCTTCTCCTCAATCACCATCACCTCGTCCTTGCCGGCGACGAAGTCGAGCGCGCGCTTCCAGGCGAGCGGCCAGACCATGCCGACCTTGTAGATGTCGATGCCCAGACGCGCGCATCCGTCGCGGTCGAGGCCGAGGAGCCGCAGCGCCTCCATCAGGTCGAGATGCGCCTTGCCGGTGGTGATGAAGCCGAAGCGGGCGCGCGGGATGTCGTGGATCACCCGGTCGATCGGGTTTGCCTCGGCGAAGGCGAGCGCGGCCTGCTTCTTCGCTTCCATCCGGTCCTCGATCTGGAAGCCGGGCAGGTCGGGCCAGCGGTAGTGGAGCCCGGTCGCGGGCGGGGTGAAATCGGGCGCGGCGAAGGCCCGGTCGGGGAGCAGGTCGACCGACATGCCGCTCTCGACCACGTCCGAGACCGCCTTGAACCCGACCCAGAGGCCCGAGAAGCGCGAGAGCGCGTAGCCCCATTCGCCGAAGGGCAGGAACTCGGCCACGTTCGCCGGGTTCAGGACCGGCATGAACCAGGCGAGGAACGCGGCGTCGGACTGGTGCGGCATCGAGGAGGAGACGCAGCCATGGTCGTCGCCCGCCACCACCAGAACGCCCCCATGCGGGGAGGAGCCATAGGCATTGCCGTGCTTGAGCGCGTCGCCCGACCGGTCGACCCCCGGACCCTTGCCGTACCACATGCCGAAGACGCCCTGCACCTCGGAGGTCGGGCTGGTCTCCACCTGCTGCGAGCCCTGGATGATGGTCGCGGCGAGATCCTCGTTCACCGCCGGGATGAACTCGACCCGCGCCTCCTTCAGCGGCGCCTTCGCGCGCCAGAGCTCGAGATCCAGCGCGCCCAGCGGCGAGCCGCGATAGCCCGAGACCATGCCGCCGGTGTTCAGCCCCGCCGCCCGGTCGCGCCGCGCCTGGTCGAGCAGGATGCGCACCAGCGCCTGCGTCCCGGTGAGGAACACGCGGCCCTCAGTCCGGGTATAGCGGTCGGACATCTCGTAATCGGCAAGCGGTGGGCGGAAGGGGGCGGTCATGGCGGTCCTCTCGAAACGCGTATCCGGGCTGTGACTTTGCGACATTCTAGCGCAGCTCGCGCGAAAGGCGGTGCCAGATTTGCCGGGCTGACGGGGTTTTGACTGGCCACCATTCCGGAAATCGGCAGGATGGCGAAAATTCCTGTCAGGAGACGGCATGCAGCTGGAACCGCGCGACCTCCAGATCCTGGATCTGCTACAGCGCGACTCACGCCTGTCGAACCAGGACCTGGCCGAGCGCGTCGGCATGTCGGCCTCGGCCTGCTGGCGGCGGGTCCGCGCGCTCGAGGAGGCGGGCGTGATCCGCGGCTACCGGGCCGAGATCGACCCGCGCCGCGCCGGGCTCGCCTTCCACGCCATCATCCATGTCCGGCTCGTGCGCCATGCGCGCGAGATCGTCGAGCGCTTCGTCGCCGAGGTCATGCGCCATGACGAGGTGCAGGACTGCTACGCCACGACCGGCGCGGCCGACTATCACCTGCGCGTCCTCTGCCGCGATCTCGACGCGTTCAACGACTTCATGGAGCGCACGCTATTCCGGCTCGACGGGATCGCCAACATCCAGACCAACCTCGTCCTGCGCCACATCAAGGCGCCGGGCGGGCCGAAGGCGGGGGGCCGGGCGGTCAGCGGCGCGTGATGCGCCCGTCGAGCAC
>SLPP01000178.1 GCA_007131945.1 Paracoccaceae bacterium
GACCGGCCTCATCACCTGTGTCCGAATCTCTTCGGCGCGTGAACCCACGAAGCGGGGAGAGCGGGGCGGCCGGCCGCCTTGCCGTCAGGCGCGGGGATCCACCACGACGCGCCCCTGAACCTCGCCCTTCAGGATCGCCGCTCCCAACTCGGGCAGTTCCTCCAGCCGCGCCGGCCGGATCATCGCCTCCAGCCTCTCCATCGGCAGGTCCCGCGCCAGCCGCTCCCAGGCGCGGACCCGGTCGGCATAGGGCCGCAGGACCGAGTCGATCCCCAGCAGGTTCACCCCGCGCAGCAGGAACGGGACCACCGTCGCCGGCAGCGCCGCGCCCCCCGCCAGCCCCACCGCCGCGACCGAGGCGCGGTACTTCATCTGCCCGAGGATGCGCGCCAGCATCGCGCCGCCCACCGCGTCGACGCAACCGGCCCAGGTCTCGGACTCCAGCGGTCGCTTGACGGTCTCGGCCAGCTCCGCCCGCGGCACGATCCGCGCCGCGCCGAGGTCGCGCAGATAGGGCTCCAGTTCCGGCCGCCCGGTCACCGCCGCCACCGGATGGCCGAGCGCGGCGAGGAGCGCGACCGCGACCGAGCCGACACCGCCCGCCGCGCCGGTCACCAGCACCTCGCCGTCGCCGGGCGCAAGACCGTGGTCCTCGAGCGCCATGACCGCCAGCATCGCCGTCAGCCCCGCCGTGCCGATCGCCATCGCCTGCCGTGTGGTCAACCCGTCGGGCAGCGGTACCAGCCAGTCGGCCCGGACCCGCGCCCGCGTCGCGTAGCCGCCCCAGTGCCGCTCGCCCACATGCCAGCCGGTCAGGATCACCTCGTCTCCCGGCCGGTAGCGCGGGTCGTCCGAGGTCTCGACCGTGCCGGCGAAATCGATCCCCGGCACGTGCGGGTAGCTCTTCACCAGCCCGCCGCCCGAGGTCAGGCACAGTCCGTCCTTGTAGTTGAGAGTCGAGTACTCGACCGCGACGGTCACCTCGCCCTCGGGCAGGCGGTCGTCGGGCAGGTCCTGCACCGAGGAACGAGTCTGGCCGTCGTCGTCCCTTTCAACCACCAAGGCTCTGAACATCGCGCTTCTCCCCTTGTTTCGTCACGGATATCGCAGCGTACGGCAAAGAGAAAGGGCATCCCCCCAGCCGCCCTTCCGCAGCGGTGGCCATTGCTCGCGCGGCCGGCACGGCCCGAGCCGGCGCGTCGCTTGACGAAAGCTTGACGCGGTGCGTGCGGGGGCGGCACGGAACCGGGCGGAAAGGAGTCATCGGCCTTGTCTTGCTGGGATTCCGCCTGTCACCGACCGTATGACGAGCGTATGATAGACGTATGACAAGAGTATGACAGGCGTAGGACGGATTGCGGCCACCGCGCCCGTTCGGAGGCACGCCGGGCCTCGACAGGCGCCGCCGCGCATATCTGGGGGGCGAGGCCGGAATATCTGGCAGATCGTGTAGGTCGCGCTTGACACGCATGCGCGGGATGGCCCAGATTGCCAGGAAACGGGCAGAAACGAACATCGGGCAGGCACCCCTTGCGCTTCACGCGGCTGCGGCTGAACGGCTTCAAGAGCTTCGTCGATCCGACGGATCTGGTGATCCGTGAGGGGCTGACCGGTGTCGTCGGCCCGAACGGCTGCGGCAAGTCGAATCTCCTCGAGGCGCTGCGCTGGGTGATGGGCGAAAACCGGCCCACGGCGATGCGCGGCGCCGGGATGGAGGACGTGGTCTTCGCCGGCACCTCGAGCCGGGGGGCGCGCTCCTTCGCCGAGGTAGCGCTGCAGGTCGACAATTCCGAGCGCCTGGCGCCGCCGGGGTTCAACGATTCCGATCTTCTGGAGATCACCCGTCGGATCACCCGCGATGCCGGCTCGGCCTACAAGGTGAACGGCAAGGACGTGCGCGCGCGCGACGTGCAGATGCTATTCGCCGACGCCTCGACGGGGGCGCACAGCCCTGCGCTGGTCCGGCAGGGGCAGATATCGGAGCTGATCAACGCCCGCCCCAAGGCGCGCCGGCGCATCCTCGAGGAAGCCGCCGGCATCTCGGGGCTCTACCAGCGCCGGCACGAGGCCGAGCTGAAGTTGCAGGCGACCGAGACCAATCTGGCCCGCGTCGGCGACACGGTCGACGCGCTGGCGCAGCAGTTGCAGTTGCTGGCGCGGCAGGCCCGACAGGCTGCCCGCTACCGTGAGATCGCGACGGCGCTGCGCAAGGCCGAGGGGCTGGCGCTCTACCTGCGCTGGCGCGAGGCGGAGAGCGCGCAGGCCGCGATGCGGGCGCTTCTGGCCGAGGCGGTGCGCCAGGCGGCGATGAGCGAGCGGGCGGCGATCCAGGCGCGGGCGGCGCGCGAGACCGCCGAGACCGCGTTGCCGCCCCTGCGCGAGGAGGAGGCGATCGCCGGCGCCGTGCTGCAGCGGCTGCAGGTGCAGCGCGACACGCTGGCCGACCAGGAGACGCGCGCCCGCGCGGCGGTCGAGGCGCTGGTCGCGCGGATCGCGCAGTTGCGCTCGGACGCGCAGCGCGAGGCGGCGCTCGCCGCCGATGCCGACGAGACCATTGCCCGCCTCGACTGGGAGGCCGACGCACTGGCGAAGGCGGGCGACGGCCACGAGGCGCGCCTCGCCGAGGCCGAGGCCGCGGCGGCGGAGGCGGCGGAGGCGCTGCGCGCGCTGGAGGCGCATCTCGGCGAGCATACCGAGGATATCGCCCGGCTCTCGGCGCGGCACCAGTCGCTGAGCCGGGCGGCGCAGGATGCGCGCACCGACGAGACCCGCGCCGAGGCGGAGGCGGAACGTGCCGGCGCCGAGGCCGAGAGCGCCGGGGCGGCCGAGAACAGCGCGCGCGCCGCGCAGGAGAGTGCCGCGCGCGCCCAGGACGAAGCCGCGGACGCGCTCGAGGCCGCCGAAGCGGCGCTGGTCGCCGCCGAGGCGGCGCGCGCGTCGGCGATGTCGGCGGAATCCGAGGCGCGCTCGGCCCGCGCCGAGGCCGAAGGCGCTGCAAGCGCGCTGTCAGCCGAGGCAAACGCGCTCGAGCGTCTGCTTGTCCGCGACAGGAAGGGAACCGGTGCCATTCTCGATGCGATCACGGTCGAGCCGGGCTACGAGCGCGCGCTGGGGGCTGCGCTGGCCGACGATCTGCGCGCCGCCGCGGTCGATACGGGCAGCGGCTGGCATGTACTGCCCGCCTACGACGCCCCGCCGCCCCTGCCCGAAGGCGTCACGGCGCTGGCCGTGCATGTCGGCGCGCCGCCCGCGCTCGCGCGACGGCTGTCGCAGATCGGGCTGGTCGATGCCGGGCTGGCCGCGGGGCTGCACGCACGGCTCGGTCCCGGCCAGCGGCTGGTGACGCGGGCGGGGGATCTGTGGCGCTGGGACGGGCTGATGCAGCGGGCGGAGGA
>SLPP01000280.1 GCA_007131945.1 Paracoccaceae bacterium
CCGGATGTCGCGGGGCTTTCGCCGGCGGATGCGCTGGCGACGCTGGCCGCGGCGGTGGCCGAGGGCGCGGCGCGGGCGTTCGCGCATTTCCCCGCGCCGCCCGGGCGGGTGCTGGTCTGCGGCGGCGGCCGGCACAACCGGGCGGTGATGGCGCATCTCGCCGCGCGCCTGCCCTGTCCGGTCGCCCCGGTCGAGGCGGCGGGGCTCGACGGCGACATGATCGAGGCGCAGGCCTTCGCCTTCCTCGCCGCGCGGGTGCTGCGCGGGCTGCCGCTGTCGGCGCCGGGCACGACCGGCGCGCGCGTGCCGATGCCAGGCGGGCGGATCAGCCGGCCGGCGAGCTGACGGGCGGGGTGAGGGGCGGCGCTACCGGCTCGGGCGCCAGCAGCCGCTCGAACAGCGTCTCCAGAAAGGCCTCGGCGCCCGCCATCGGGTCGGCGCTGTCGCGGATCAGCCGGATCTGGGCGTCGAAATCGGCGTAGTGCTGGGTCAGCGCCCAGATCGAGAAGATCAGGTGATGCGGGTCCACCGGCGCCAGCCGCCCCTGCGCGATCCAGCGCCGGATGAGGCGCGCGCGGTCGTCGACCAGCGCCTTCAACTCGGTCGCGATGAAATCCGACAGCCGCGGCGCGCCCTGCAGGATTTCGTTGGCAAACAAACGACTTTCACGGGGATATTCACGTGACATCTGAAGCTTGCGGCGCATGTAGGCCATGATCTCGGCGCGCGGCTCGCCCCTGGCGTCGATGGCGCGCAGCGGGTCGAGCCAGGTCGCCAGCAGATCCTGCAGGAGCGCGCCGTGGATCGCCTCCTTGCTGTCGAAATAGTAGAGCAGGTTGGGCTTCGACAGCCCCGCCTCGGCCGCGATCTGGTCGAGCGTCGCGCCGCGGAAGCCCTGCGCCGAGAAGACTTCGAGCGCGGCGTCGAGGATGCGCCGGCGGTTGCGCTTCTGGATGCGGGTGGTCACCGGCCGCCCTCCAGCCCGATACCGCGCAGGATGATGCCGCAGACCGTCTCGGTCGCCGCGTCCCATTGCGCGTCGGAAAGCGGGCCGTGGTTCAAGGTCTCGATCTGGTGGGCAAAATCGGCATAGTGCTGGGTTGTCGCCCAGATCATGTAGAGCAGCCAGTGCGGATCGACCGGGCGGACCTGACCCTCGGCGATCCAGCGGCGGATGACGCGGGCGCGCGATTCGGTCCAGTCGCGCAGCGTCGTCTCGAGGAAGTCCTGGATGATCGGCGCGCCGTGCATCACCTCGTTCGCCCAGACCTTCGAGCCGTAGCGATGCGCGCGCGAAAGCTCCATCTTGCGCGTGATGTAGCGCCTGAGCGCCACCTCGGGCGAGGCGGAGCTCTCGAAACTGTCGGCCGCCTGCAGCCAGACGCGGAAGATCCGCTCGACCACGCGGCGGTAGAGCTGCTTCTTCGAGGCGAAGTAGTAGTGCAGGTTCGCCTTGGGCAACCCGCAATGGTCGGCGATCGCCTGCATCGTCGCGCCGCCGAAACCGGCCTCGGCGAAGACCCGCTCGGCGGCATCGAGAATCGCGCGCTCGATCTCGTCGCGCGATCCCGCCCGGCTGCCTTGTCTTTCAGCGTTTTCCGCCTGAGCCATGGGCGTCTTCCGGGCCTTCCGAATGACCTTGACTGATTGGTCAGGCCTGCTAGCGTCGGCAACGCCGTGCAACCCGTCCGTCGCCCGGTTATACTGGAAGACCTCGGCATTTGAAGCCCGGTCGTGCGTTTCGACCCCCGGTCGCGGGGGGCGGGGCGATGGATTGGCGGCGGGGGCGGGCCCGGAATGGCGTTTGATGGCGAGGGCGGCGGCAGACCGCCCCGGACGACAGGAGAGAGACATGAGCGCACCTGCCGCCAACATGCGGATCGATGCCGACCGGCTCTGGTCCGCCATCCACGAAATGGCCGAGATCGGGCCGGGCGTCGCCGGCGGCTCGAACCGCCAGACGCTGACCGACGAGGATGCCGAGGGCCGCGCGCTGTTCCGCAAATGGTGCGAGGCGGCGGGCTGCACGGTCGGGGTCGACGAGATGGGGACGATGTTCGCCACCCGCCCGGGCGCGGATCCCGACGCTTTGCCGGTCTATGTCGGCAGCCATCTCGACACGCAACCGACCGGCGGGCGCTATGACGGGGTGCTGGGGGTGCTCGGCGGGCTCGAGGTGGTGCGCACGCTCAACGACCTCGGCATCCGGACGAAGCACCCGATCGTGGTGACCAACTGGACGAACGAGGAGGGGACGCGGTTTGCGCCCGCCATGCTCGCCTCGGGCGTCTTCGCCGGGGTGATCGATCGCGACTGGGCCTATGGGCGCGTCGACGCGAAGGGCAAACGCTTCGTCGACGAGCTCGAACGGATCGGCTGGAAGGGCGACGAGAAGGTCGGCGCGCGCAGGATGCACGCCTTCCTCGAGCTGCATATCGAGCAGGGCCCGATCCTGGAGGCCGAGGGCAAGGAGATCGGCGTCGTCACCCACGGCCAGGGGCTGCGCTGGATCGAATGCACGGTGACCGGCAAGGGGCAGCACACGGGCTCGACCCCGATGTATCTGCGCCGCAATGCCGGGCGGGGGCTGGCGCGGGTGACGGAACTGGTGCACGAGATCGCCATCGCCCGCCAGCCGAACGCGGTGGGCGCGATCGGCCATGTCGACGTCTACCCCAACAGCCGCAACATCATCCCCGAGAAGGTCGTCTTCACGGTCGATTTCCGCTCGCACATCCTCGAGACGCTGGAGGAGATGGTGGCCGAGTTCTTGGAAACCGCGCCCGGGCTCTGCGCCGATGTGGGCGTGAAGTTCAAGGCCGAAGTCGTCGGCCAGTTCGACCCGCCGGCCTTCGACGCGGTGCTGCTCGACCGCATCCGCGCGGCCGCCGACCGGCTGGGTTACAGCCACATGGACATCGTCTCGGGCGCCGGGCACGACGCCTGCTGGGTCAACCGCGTCGCGCCGACGGCGATGATCATGTGCCCCTGCGTCGACGGGCTGAGCCACAACGAGGCCGAGGAGATATCGAAGGACTGGGCGGCGGCGGGGGCGGATGTGCTCCTGCATGCCGTCCTCGAGACCGCGGAGATCGTCGACTGAGGGGCGCGGGGGGCCAGCCCCGTCGCCATTGGTGCTCGAACCAATAGCGCACTCAATGGCGACCCCCCGCCAAGGGGGGCGACGCGCCCCCCTTGGAACCCCGCGGACCGAATGGATCGAAACGATGGGCCCAGGGCCCGACAGGGAGAGAAACATGGCAAGCACCGTGATCAGGAACGGCACGATCGTCACCCATGACCTGACCTATGCGGCGGATGTGAGGATCGAGGACGGCAGGATCGTCGAGATCGGGCTGGGGCTGTCGGGGGAGACCGAACTCGACGCC
>SLPP01000017.1 GCA_007131945.1 Paracoccaceae bacterium
GGCCGCGCGCATGGCGGCTGGCTGCGCCGGCTGGCGACGCTCGGCGGACCCGATCCCGCGCCCGCGCTGCGCCTGTCGAAGGCCGAGGCGCGCGACCTTGCGCGGCTGCGCGCCGCGATCGCGGGCGATGACGGCCCGGCGGCGTTGGGCTACCGGCTGGGGCGGCGGCTGGGTGCCGACGCGCTCTTCGCCCGCGCGGCGCTGCGCGACGCGGCTTTGCCCGAGCGCTGGTACGCCGACCTCGCCCGCGGCGCCGCGGCCCGCTTCCCGCTGCGCCCGGCCGACCTGAAGCCGCCGCTTTCCGGCCCGGAACTGGGCGCGGCGCTGAAGCGGGCCGAGGCGCACTGGATCGCGCAGGACTTCGCCCCCGACCGCGACGCGCTGCGCGCGCTGGTGCTGCAGGGCTGAAGCGCGCGCGGCTTTGCTTTCGCCCCGGCAAGGGCTAGGTTTGGTTCACCCGTTCAGGACCGTCCCCCGTGCTGCGATTCTTCGAAAACCTGGTGGACCCCTACGTCCCCTATGCCGAGACCGACCGGCCGCCACAGCGGCTCTGGCCGTTCCTGCGGCAATACATGGGGCCGTTCCGCCGGGTCTTCGCCGCCGCCGCCGGGATGTCGGTCGTCGTCGCCTTCATCGAGGTCGGGCTCTTGTGGTATCTCGGCCGCCTCGTCGACCTGCTCGAGGCGGCGGGGCCGGCGGGCTTCTGGGCGGCGCATGGCTGGGAGCTTCTCGCCGCCGCGGTCTTCATCCTGGTCCTGCGGCCGGTCCTGCAGATGCTCGATGTCGGGCTGATCAACAACGCCATCCTGCCCAATTTCGGCACGATCATCCGCTGGCGCGCGCATCGGCAGGTCCTGCGCCAGTCGGTCGGCTGGTTCGAGAACGACTTCGCCGGCCGCATCGCCAACCGCATCATGCAGACCCCGCCCGCGGCCGGCGAGGCGGTGTTCCAGGTCTTCGACGCGCTGAGCTTCTCCATCGCCTATATCATCGGCGCGGCGATCCTGCTCATGGGCGCCGACCCGCGGCTGGTGATCCCGCTCATGATCTGGCTCGTGCTCTACATGGGGCTCGTGCGCTGGACCATCCGCCGTGTCACCCCCGCCTCGCAGGCCGCGGCCGATGCGCGCTCGGCGGTCACCGGCCGGGTGGTCGACGCCTATACCAACATCCATGCCGTCAAGCTCTTCGCCCACCACGCGCGCGAGGTGGACTATGCCCGCGAGGCGATCGAGCATGCCCGCCGCACCTTCCAGCGGGAGATGCGGATCTTCACCATCATGGACGTGAGCCTGGTGCTGATCAACGGCTTCCTGATCGTCTCGGTCGTCGGCTGGGCGATCTGGCTCTGGTCGGCGGGCGCGGCCTCGCTGGGCGTCGTGGCGGCGGCGGCGGCGCTGGTCCTGCGGCTGAACGGGATGACCGGCTGGATCATGTGGGCGGTGTCCTCGTTCTTTCGCAACCTCGGGATCGTGTCCGAGGGGATGGAGACCATCGCCCAGCCGATCACGCTCACCGACGCGCCCGACGCGCCGCCGCTGCGTTTCACCGAGGGGCGGATCGAGCTGCAGGGGGTGACGCATCATTACGGCCGCCCCTCGGGCGGGATCCAGGACGTGACGCTGACCATCGAGCCGGGCGAGAAGCTGGGCATCGTCGGCCGGTCGGGGGCGGGCAAGTCGACGCTGGTGAAGCTTCTCTTGCGCTTCTACGACCCCGAGAAGGGGCGCATCCTGATCGACGGCCAGGACGTCACGCTTGTGACGCAGGACAGCCTGCGGGCGCGCATCGGCATGGTGCAGCAGGACACCGCACTCCTGCACCGCTCGGTGCGCGAGAACATCCTCTACGGCCGGCCCGAGGCGAGCGAGGCCGAGATGATCGCCGCCGCCGAGCGCGCCGAGGCGCACGAGTTCATCCTCGGGCTCGCCGATGCCGAGGGCAATCGCGGCTACGACGCGCGGGTGGGCGAGCGCGGCGTGAAGCTCTCGGGCGGGCAGCGGCAGCGGATCGCGCTTGCCCGCGTGATCCTCAAGGACGCGCCGATCCTGGTGCTGGACGAGGCGACGAGCGCGCTCGATTCCGAGGTCGAGGCGGCGATCCAGAAGACCCTCTACGGCGTGATGGAGGGCAAGACGGTGATCGCCATCGCGCACCGGCTCTCGACCATCGCGCGGATGGACCGGATCGTGGTGCTCGACGGCGGGCAGATCGCCGAGGAGGGCACGCATGCCGCGCTTCTCGAGCGCGGCGGGCTCTATGCGCGGTTCTGGGCGCGGCAGTCGGGCGGCTTCATCGGCACCGATGCCGAGGAGGCCGCCGAGTGAAGCTCGCCGACCTCATCGACCCGTTCCAGCCGGCGCCGGGACCGCCGCCGGCGACGCTGTGGCGGTTCATCCACTGGGGGCTTTCGGGCGCCTGGCCGGTACTGCTGACGGCGGCCGCGATCTCGGCGCTCGCCGGCGTGATGGAGGTGCTCTCGGCGCTGATCCTCGGCGCGGTGATCGACGCCGCGCTCGAGTCCGGCCCGGCGGCGTTCTTTTCCGAGAACTGGCTCCTGCTTTCGGGCTTCGTCTTCTTCTTCGTCGTCCTGCGGCCGCTGGCCTTCGGCGCCTCCTCGGCGGCGAACACCATCGTCGTGCAGCCGAATGTCAACGTGCTGGTGCAGGCGCGGCTCAACCGCTGGACGCTGGGCCAGCCGGTCACCTTCTTCGACGACGACTTCGCCGGCCGGATCGCGCAGAAGCAGGTGCAGACGGCGCGGGCGCTGACCGATGTGGCGAACGAATCGATCAACACCGTCGCTTTCGCGCTGGCCTCGATCGTCGGCTCGGTGGTGCTGCTGATCACCATCGATCTGCGCGTGGCGCTGGCGCTCGCGGTCTGGATGGTGGGCTATTTCGTCCTCATCCGCCATTTCCTGCCCAGCGTGCGCGCCAAGTCCGGCGCGCGGGCGGGGGCGCGGGCGATGGTCTCGGGCCAGGTCGTCGACACGATCACCAACATCAAGACCGTCAAGCTCTTCGCCCATGCCGAGCACGAGGACCGCGCGGCGCTCAACGCGATGGACGTCTTCCGCGACCGCTCGATCGATTTCGGCCAGGTGCAGGCGGCCTTCCGCTTCTGGCTGATGACGGTGGCGGGCATCCTGCCGGTCCTGCTGATCGGCGGCACGGCGTGGCTCTGGTCGCTGGGCGAGGCCAGCCCCGGCGACATCGCCGCCGCCGGCGCCATCGCCATCCGCATCGCGCAGATGACCGGCTGGGTCAGCTTTGTCCTGATGACCATCTACGGCAATCTCGGCGAGGTCGAGGACGGGATGAAGACGCTGACCGCGCGGCCCACCCTGGTCGATGCCCCGGACGCGGTGGAGCTGGGCCGGATCA
>SLPP01000236.1 GCA_007131945.1 Paracoccaceae bacterium
AGCGCCAGCAGGCCGAGCCAGAGCCAGCGCGCCCGGCCGGGCCGGTGCGGCCGGGCCGCCGCCGCGACGGCGCCGGGATCGGCGAGGCTCACGGCGACCTCCGGCCGATCAGCACGTCGATCACCGCCTGGCGGTCGACATGGCCGATGATGCGCCCGGCCTCGTCGGCGACCGCGTGCGGCAGTGCGCTCGCCTCGATCCGCGCCGCCACCTCCTCGACCCGCGCGCTGCGGGGCAGGGTGCCGGCCACCGTGCCCGGCGCCGGGCCGGGGCGCAGGATCGAGCCCAGCGTCACCACCTTGGCGCGCACCACATGCGCGGTGAAGGCGGCGACGTAGTCGTCGGCCGGGTGCAGGACCAGCTCCTCGGGCGTGGCGATCTGGATCAGCGCGCCGTCCTTCATGATCGCGATCCGGTCGGCGAGGCGGATCGCCTCGTCGAAATCGTGGGTGATGAAGACGATGGTCTTGCGCAGCAGTTTCTGCACGCGCAGGAACTCGTCCTGCATCTCGCGCCGGATCAGCGGGTCGAGCGCCGAGAAGGGCTCGTCGAGGAACCAAAGTTCGGGCTCGGCGGCGAGCGAGCGGGCGATGCCGACGCGCTGCTGCTGCCCGCCCGAGAGCTCGCGCGGGTAGTGCCCCTCGCGCCCCTCGAGCCCGACCAGCGCGATCACCTCGCGGGCGCGGGCCTCGCGGCGGGCGCGGTCCATGCCCTGCACCTGCAGCGGGAAGGCGACGTTCTGCAGCACCGTCAGATGCGGCAGGAGCGCGAAATGCTGGAAGACCATGCCCATGCGGTGCCGGCGGATCGCGATCAGCTCGCGCGGCGAGGCGCGCAACAGGTCGCGGCCCTCGAAGATCACCTCGCCCGCCGTCGGCTCCACGAGCCGCGACAGGCAGCGTACCAGCGTCGACTTGCCCGAGCCCGAGAGCCCCATGATGACGAAGATCTCGCCGGCGCGGACCTCGAGATCGACGCCGCGCACCGCCGCGACATGGCCCGAGGCGCGCAGCGCCGTGGGGTCGGGGACGGCGCCGCCGCGCAGCTGCTCCGCCGGGTCGGGGCCGTAGATCTTCCAGACGTTGCGGCAGGCGAGGGTGACGGCGGCCTGCGCCATGGGCCGGGCCCTGGCGGCGGGGCTCAGTCGCCGATCCAGCCGCGCCAGACCGCCTCGTTCTCCCACAGCCAGTCCTCGACCACGTCCTCGACCGCGCGGCCGTCGAGATCGACCTCGGCGATCAGCCCGCCCATCGTGTCGTTGTCGATGGTGAAGGCCTCGACCGCGGCGGCGGCGCCGGGCCATTTCCCGGCCAGCCCGGCCCAGGCGACCTTCCAGATCGGGCCGCGCGGCTTGCCGCAATCGTAGGCGAGGTCGGGATTGATGCCCCAGGCGGGGTCCTCGTAGCATTCGGGCGCGTATTCCGGGAACGCGACCCACTCGCCCTCGAATTTCAGCGGCGCCCAGTGCGGGGCGTAGACCCACAGCAGGATCGGCGCCTGCCGCTGATAGGCCGATTCGAGCTCGGCGAAGAGCGCGGCATCGGTGCCGGCATGGATCACCTCGTAATCCAGCCCCAGCGCCGCCACCCGCTCGGGGTCGAAGCCGCCCCAGGTCACCGGCCCGCCCAGGTAGCGCCCCTTCGGCGCGGTCTCGGCGGTGGCAAAGAGCGCGGCGCAGTCGTTCAGCGCCTGCCAGTCGGGCAGGCCGGGGCAGTCGTCCTTGACGTAGAGCGGGTACCACCACTCCTCGATCGCCTCCATCCCGGTCGGGCCGAGATTGACCACGGTGCCGGTGGCGATCGCCGCGTCCATCGCCTCGCGGCCGGTCGTCTCCCACATCTCCATCGCGACATGCAGGTCGCCGGTGCGCAGCCCGGCGAACTGCGCCAGGTAGTCGGCCTGCACCAGCTCGACATTGTAGCCCGCCTCCTCGAGCACGCGGGCCATGATGTTCGTGGTGATCAGCTGGCCGGTCCAGTCGTGCAGCGTCAGGCGGATCGGATCGGCGGATTCGACCTGCGCCAGCGCCGGCGCCGAGACGGCGGCACTGGCGATCACCGCGACCGACGCCAGCAATGTCCTCAGTTTCATGACCCGTTCCTCCCCCTGATGCGGCCCCCGATGCGGCCCCCTGACGCGTCAGTGACCGCGAGCCCGAAAAAGGTGCCGCAGCGATCGGCGCGGGTCAACAGATTTCGGACATTCCTGTTGCTTTCGCGTCTGGTTTGCGGAAGGAATATGTGGAACGCTTGGGTTTTCCGGCGAAACCGCAGGTCTGCCATGGATGCCTCGCCGCGCGCGCGCGCGATTCTCGACGAGCTTGCCGCCACCGGCGCGGGGCGGATCGCCGAGCTGTCGCGCCGGCTCGGCGTCACCGAGGAGACGATCCGCCGCAATGTCCGGCAGATGGAGGCCGCGGGGCTGGTGACGCGGGTGCATGGCGGCGTGCGGCTGCGCGAGCGGGTGGGCGAGCCGAGCTTCGCCCAGCGCTTCGCCGAGAACGCGCCCGCCAAGCGCCGCATCGCCCGCCACCTTGCCGGCATGATAGCTGATGGCGCGACGCTGTTTCTGGACATCGGCTCGACCACCGCGCATGTCGCGCAGGCGCTGCGCGCCCGGCACGGGCTGATGGTGGTGACCAATTCGCTCGCCGTGGCGCAGGCGCTGGTTAGCCATAACGGCAACCGCGTCTTCATGGCCGGGGGCGAGCTGCGCGCGCACGACGCCGGCGCCTTCGGCGACGAGGCGATGGCCTTCGTGCGCCAGTTCCGTGTCCGCCACGCGGTGCTCTCGGCCGCCGCGGTGCAGCCCGATGCCGGCTTCACGCTGCACGATCTGCGCGAGGCCGAGTTCTCGCGCGCGATCATCGAGGCGGCGGAACAGGCGATCATCGCCGCCGATGCCAGCAAGTTCGCCCGCCGGGCGCCGATCCGGATCACCGATCCCGGGCGCATCGCGCGGCTGGTCACCGACGCCCCGCCGCCGGCGCCGATCGCGCGGCTCCTCGCCGCGGCCGGGGTCGAGACGGTGATCGCGCCGCCGATCGAGGCGGCGGCATGACCCTGCCCGCGGCCGACATCGCCGAATTCCTCGGCGCGGCGAAGGATCTCGCCGCCTCGGCCGCGCCGGTGGCGCTGCGCCATTTCCGCCGCCCGCTCGCCGTTGAGGCGAAGGTCGACACGAGCCCCGTCACCGAGGCCGACCGCGAGACCGAGGCGCATCTGCGCGCCGCCATCCGCGCCCGCTTTCCCGACCACGGCATCGTCGGCGAGGAATTCGGCGCCGAGGCGCAAGGGGCCGCCTTCGTCTGGACGCTCGACCCGATCGACGGGACCAAGAGCTTCCTTTCGGGCCACCCGCTCTGGGGCACGCTGATCGCGCTGTCGCATCGCGGCCGGCCGATCCTCGGCGTGATCTCGATGCCGGCCTTGGGCGAGGTCATGTATGGCGGGCCGGGCCTCGGCTGCCGGCTCGACGGACGCCCGGTGCAGGCCCGCCCGGCGCCGCCCTTGGCCGAAGCCTTCGTGATGATCAACGAATTGCCGCGCATCCTCGCCGCGCATCCGGCGCAGGCGGCGCGGCTTCTCGCGGCGGGCCGGTTCCCGCGCGCCGCCGCCGACTGCTATTCCTATCTGCAGTTCGCCGCCGGCTGGGTCGATGCGGTCGTCGATTGCGGGCTGCAGCCCTATGACTGGCTGGCGGTCCTGCCGCTGGTCGAGGCGGCGGGCGGCCGGATCACCGACTGGCAGGGCCGGCCGCTGGGTCCGGAGTCGGACGGCCGCGTCCTGGCGGCGCGGCCGGAACTGCACGCGGAGCTGCTCGCATGCCTGGCGTGACGGCATTTCGCGCCCGGAACCGCCCCGCGCGCGGCGCGGGCGCATTTCGTTGTTGTTTCGTCACAAGGCGCATCTATCATCGGCGCGGTCAGGGGCCGGCCGAGTCCGGTCGGGCATTTCGCCCGACCATCGCCCGGGTTCAGGATTTCAACAGGGGAGACAGGGAAATGACCTCACAACAGGGACGACCCGGCTGGCGCGCGGCACTCGCCGCGGGCGCGCTTGCACTTTCGCTGGGCGCGGCGGCGCAGGCCGACTCGATCACCGTCTACACCTCCTACGAGGAGGACGAGCTGACCGCCTTTCTCGACCGCATGCGCCAGGACCTGCCGGATCTGACGGTCAACGTGCTGCGCCTGTCGACGGGCGACCTGATGGCGCGCATCCTCGCCGAATCGGGCAATCCCCAGCATGACGTGATCTGGGGCTGGGCGGTCACCTCGATGATCGACCCGCGGATCAGCGAAATGATCGAGCCCTACGCGCCGGCGAATATCGACCGCGTGCCCGAACGCTTCCGCGACCCCGAGGGGCGCTGGTTCGCGGTCACCGGCTACATGGGCGCCTTCTGCGTCAACAACGAGGTGCTGGAGGCCAGGGGCCTGCCGATGCCGACCTCCTGGGCGGACCTGACCGATCCCGCCTTCGCGGGCGAGGTGGTGATGCCCAACCCGGCCAGTTCCGGCACCGGCTACCTGCAGATCGCCTCGCTCCTGCAGATGATGGGCGAGGAGGAGGGCTGGGAATTCCTGCGCGCCCTCGACGCCAACATCGCGCAGTACATCAAGTCGGGCTCGCGACCCTGCAACGTCGCCAGCCAGGGCGAATACGCCGTCGGCGCCTCCTTCGCGCTGCGCGCGATCAAGAACATCGACGAGGGCTACCCGATCACCATGGTGATCCCCGCCGAGGGCACCGGCAACGAGCTCGAGGCGAACGCCCTGATGGCCAGCTCGCAGAACAAGGAGGCGGCGCAGCGCTTCCTCGACTGGACGCTCAGCGATTCGGCGGTGGACGAGTACTTCAAGTGGAAGGAGATCGTCACCATCACCGGCGGCGCGATCCCGCAGAGCTTCCTCGATGCCGGCCTGCCCGAGGACATCGCCTCGGTCATGTGGCCGATGGACTTCGCCTGGTCGGCCGAGAACCGCGACCGGATCCTGGCGCAGTGGCAGGAAGAGTTCGAGGACGAGTGAGACCGCGCGCCGGGGCGGTCCCCGCCACCGCCCCGGCAGCGCGCGACGGACCAACACGATGAGCCTGCGCATTTCCGACGTGACCAAGCGGTTCGGCCCGCTGACCGCGCTCGACAAGGTCTCGCTCGAGATCGGGCGCGGCGAATTCGTCTGCTTCCTCGGCCCGTCGGGCTGCGGCAAGACCACGCTCCTGCGGGTCATCGCCGGGCTCGAGGAGGCCGATTCGGGCCGGGTCGATCTCGATGGCCGGGATCTCATCGACCTGCCGGCCCAGGCGCGCAATTTCGGCGTCGTCTTCCAGAGCTATTCGCTGTTTCCCAACATGTCGGCGGCGCGCAACATCGCCTACGGGCTGGAATGCCGCCGCCGCCCGAAGGCCGAGATCGCCGCGCGGGTCGACGAGATGCTCGACCTCGTCGGACTTCGCGATCATGCGAACAAGCTCCCCGCCCAGCTCTCTGGCGGCCAGCAGCAGCGCATCGCGCTCGCCCGCGCGCTCGCCCCCGATCCGCAGATGCTGCTTCTTGACGAGCCGCTCTCGGCGCTCGACGCCAAGGTGCGCGAGGATCTGCGGCTCGAGATCCGCGCGCTGCAGCAGCGGCTCGGCATCACCACGATCATGGTCACCCACGACCAGGAAGAGGCGCTGACCATGGCCGACCGGATCGTGGTCATGCGCGCCGGAAGGATCGAGCAGGTGGGCTCGGGCCGCGATCTCTACGAACGCCCGGCCAGCCGCTTCGTCGCCGAGTTCATCGGCCGGCTGAACGTGCTGCCGCTGAACGGGGCGGCGCCGAACCTGACCTTGCCGCTGCCCGCGGGCGCGGGAAGGCCGGGCGCGGTCGGCATAAGGCCCGAGGCGGTGCGGTTGCACGCCGAAGGCACGCAGGGGGCGAACCACGTGCCGGTGCAGGTGGCGCAGGTCGTCTTCCTCGGCAACCTGACGCAGCTCGTGCTCGATGCCGGGCCGGACTGGCCGCCCTTCGTCGCCGAGACCCAGGGCGCCGGCGCCCGCGCGGCCGCGCCCGGCGCGGCGCTGGTCGCCGAACTGCCGGCCGAGGCGCTGCAGGTGCTCGAATGGCGGTGATCGCCGAGGACCGCGCGCCGCGCGCCCGGCTGCGGGCCAACCGCCACGCGCCGGTGCTGATCGGCACGCTTCTGGTCGGCGTGCCGCTCGTCGTTTTCGTGCTCTGGCCGCTCGCCGCGATCCTGCTGCGCAGCTTCGCCACGCCCGAGGGGCTGGGGCTCGACAACTACCTCTCGGTGATGGGCACGCCGCGCTTCCGGCGCATCCTGTGGAACTCGCTCGACGTCACCCTGGTCTCGACGGTTATCGCGGTCGGGGCGGCCTATGTCTTCGCCTACGGGGTGCAGCGCAGCCTGATGCCGGGCAAGGCGCTCTACCGCTTCCTCGTGCTGGTCCCGCTCTTCGCGCCGTCGCTGGTGCAGGCGCAGGGGCTGGTGCTGCTGTTTGGCCGCAACGGGCTGATCAACCGCAGCTTCGGCACCTCGATCGACATCTACGGCTACTGGGGCATCGTCCTGGCGATGGTGCTCTACGTGCTGCCCTATGCCTTCCTGATCCTGTCGACCGCACTCGCCGTCGCCGACCAGCGGCTCTACGAATCGGCGCGGATGCTCGGCGCCGGGCCGTGGCGGATCTTCCGCACGATCACGCTGCCCGCGACCCGCTACGGGCTCGCCGCGGCGATCTTCGTCTGCTTCACGCTGGTGATCACCGATTTCGGCAATCCGATGGTGATTGGCGCCAATTACAACGTGCTGGCGACCGAGATCTACAACCAGGTCATCGGCCAGGCGAATTTCGAGCGCGGCACGGTGATCGGCATGGTGCTGCTGGTCCCCGCCGCCATCGCCGCGATCTGGGAGAAATACCTCAGCCGGCGGCAATACGCGCTGATCTCGGACCAGTCGAAGCCGCTCGAGATCCGCCGGCATCCGGTCCGCGACTGGGCCTTCTCGGCCTTCTGCGGCTTCGTCTGCCTCGCCATCCTCGCGGTCGTCGCGGTGGTCGTCTACGCCAGCTTCGTCCATCTCTGGCCCTACCGGATGACCTTCTCGCTGCGCCACTACCGCTTCGACGTGCAGAACGGCATCCAGCCGCTGTGGAACTCGATCTACATCTCGCTGATGGCGGCGGCGGTCGGTGTCGTCGTGGTCACCGCCGCCTCCTACGTCATCGAGAAGCTGAAATCGCCGGCGACGCGCTGGCTCTACTTCCTGTCGATCCTGCCGGCGGCGGTGCCGGGGATGGTGCTGGGCCTGGGCTACGTGCTCGCCTTCAACAACCCCGCGAACCCGATCTACATGATCTACGGCACGCTCCTGATCATCGCGCTCGCGAATGTCTACTACTACCACGCGCAGGGTTTCCTGATCGCCTCGACCAGCCTCAAGCAGGTCTCGGGCTCGTTCGACGAGGCCTCGGCCAGCCTCGGCGGCTCGCGCATGCAGACGCTGTGGAAGGTGACGCTGCCGCTGATCGCGCCGACGCTCGTCGGCGTCGCGGTCTTCTTCTTCATGCGCTCGATGGTGACGCTCTCGGCGGTGATCTTCCTGATCACGCCGCAGACCCAGGTGGCGGCGGTCTCGGTGCTGCTGCTCGAGGATCGCGGCGCGACCAACCAGGCGGCGGCCTTCTCGGTCTGCATCATGGCGACGGTGCTGGGCGTGCTTCTGGTCGTGCGCGGCGCGCTCTGGGCGCTGGGCTGGAAGGACGTGCGGCTGATCCGCTGAGGACGGCCCGGCGCGGCCCTCCGCGCGAGGCCCGGGCAAAGCTTTCGTTGTGGTTACAGCGTGTTGCGTCCTTCTCGGTTCAAGATTCCCACGCGGCCCAATCTATGATTCCCTGTCTGTGTGGCAGATGCGGGGGCATGGGAATGGGCAAACCACCGAGTGGGGTCACTCCCGGTCGCTCCCATCGGGAGCGGCCGATAGTACAATGCGAATGCAAAAACTCCTGTTTATTGGGAATTTCCGCGCTTATGGACTATGTATATGCTATTCGTATAAATTCCGGAGGGAGAGTGACCCATGTCGAACCTTCTCTGCGCCCGAAGCGTTTTTTTACCAGTACTTGCAACGCCTTGCTTACAGGTCGCGCCCGGTTTGGTCGCGGACAGGCAGGTCTTGTAATCCTTGCCACCGGCGAGGTCGGACTGACCTTTCTCTATCGGACAAGCACTGATCTGCGCCGCCTTCGGTCCGGAATGAGCGGCACTTGTACTTCCCAATCCCGAATGCGGCTCTGGCGAAGACATTCCGGCAGATGCACTCAGGGCGCCCCCGCGCCGACGCGTGTCGGCGCAAGGGTTGCGCGGAGTTTCGAAACATTTCGGTTCGACGTCTCGCTCCGGGCCGGGCCAGTCAGCCTTCTACCGCTTCGCGTGCCTCGGACAACCAATCGTCGACCTGGTCCCGGTTCGCGGCGATCCATTCGGACGCCTGGCGACGCAGGTCCGCGGGGCTGTCTTCGCCTTCGTTCATTGCCGCGTTCTGCGCGAAGATGTCGTCGATCGGGATGCGTACGACTTCGAGCAACGCGCGCACCGCCGGGTTGGCGTCGAGAAACGCGCTGTTGGCCACCGGCCGGATGTCGTTGGCCGGCCAGCCCAGATCGCAGGGGTCTGCGCCCCCGGCGCATCCGGCGAGCCCCTCGACCTCGGTCGCGTCGGCCAGGTGCATCTGGTCCTCGGGCAACGAGGTCTCGCGCATCTGCAGCCAGACCACGTCCTCGCCGGGCACCAACTCACCGACGGTCCAGTTCGGGGTCCAGGTGTAGAAGAAGATCGGCTCGCCCGCGGCGAAGCGGCCAAGCGCATCGGCCATGCCGGCCGAATAGCTTGCAGTGATCGGGTGGAAGTACTCGTCCCAGCCGAAAACCTCGAAGTGATGGGAGATCACCTCCTCGCAGCCCCATCCGGGCGGGCAGGCGACGAGATCGGCGAGCCCGTTGCCGGTTGCATCGAAGAGCGCGGCGATCTCGGGTTCGAGTAGGTCCTCGACATAGGCGAGGTCATGCGCCTCGGCAGTGGCCCTGTCGATCAGATAGCCCTGTAGCGCTCCGCCCTCGGCGACGTAACCGACCAGTTCGGCGCCCTCGGCGAAAAACTCCTCGTAGGTGTTGTGCAGCGGGAACCAGCCGTTCACCCACAGATCGACATCGCCCAAGGCCACCGCCTGGTAGAAAGGCGGATTGTCGAGCGTGGTCGGCTGGCTGACCGTGTAGCCGAGTTCCTCGAAGAGCTGTGTATAAACCTCGGCCTGCCACCAGCCGGTGTCCCAGGTCGCACGCGCGAGGTTAATCGTCGTCCGCTCGCCGGGCTGGTCGGCCGCCGCGGCCAGTGGCAGCGAAAGGATGCCGGCGCAGAGCGCCGTCGTGGCCAGCCTGCGAAAGTTCGGCAAGCGTTTCATGTCGTGACCTCCTCCATTGGTTTCGGTTGGCGTGCCGCGCATCGCGCGGCGTGGTTGCCCGCGACGGGAATCCCGCACGGGCGGCATCGCCCTTGGTCAGCGCGCCGGCCGGCGCAGATCGTCGTCGCCGGTGCGCGTGCCCCCGGGGCGTATGAACCCCTTCAGCGTCTCCAGCAGCGAGGGGCTGCGGCGCACGCGCCCCTCCTCGCCCAAGGCCTGGGTGATCCGGTCGAGGATGATCGCCAGGAGCACGATCCCGATCCCACCCTCGGTCGCGGTGCCGACGTCGAGCCGGCCGAGGCCGGTATAGACTGTCAGCCCCAGACCGCCGGCGCCGATCAGCGCAGCGATCACCGCCATCGACAGCGCCAGCATCAGCGTCTGGTTCAGCCCCGCCATGATGGTGCGCAGCGCCAGCGGGATCTGCACGTCCCAGAGCACCTGCGAGCGGGTGGCGCCGAAGGCATAGGCGGCCTCGACAAGGTTCTCGGGGACCGAGCGCAGGCCGAGATTGGTGAGCCGCACGATCGGCGGCAGGGCAAAGATGATGGTAGCAATGATCCCCGGCGTCATGCCGACGCCGAAAAGCATCACGATCGGCACCAGATAGACGAAGGGCGGGATCGTCTGCATGATATCTAGGATCGGACGCAGGACGGCGGCGAAGCGGTCGCTGCGCGCCGCTGCGATGCCCAGCGGCACGCCGACGAGGGCGCAGAACACCACCGCGGTCAGGATCATCGCCAGCGTCGTCATCGTCTGCGACCAGACGCCGATCATGTCGAGCGCCGTCAGCGCGATGAAGGTGAAGACGGCCAGTCCGCGTCCCGCCGTGCCCCAGGCGATCGCCGACAGGATCACCGCGAAGGCCAGCATCGGCATCGCGTTCAGCACTCCGTCGAGCCCGGCGAGCGTCTGGTCGACGGGCCACTGGATGGTCCGGAAGAAGTCGCGGAAGTTCGGCACCAGCCAGCCGCGGACAAAGACCTGCACCCAGTCGCCCAGCGGGATCGTGATCGAGTCGGAGGGTTGCCACATTGATCAGGCCTGCAATCTCGTGTCCGCCGTAGCGGCGCCGGCATCCGCCCGCGCGGCGAGTTGGTTGAAGACGGACTCGGGTTCGACGACGCCGGCAAGCCTGCCGTCCCGATCCAGCACCGCGACCGGCAGCCCCGAGGCGCAGAGGCGGAACATCCGGTAAAGGTGCGTGTCGGGCGCCGTGGTCGGATAGTCGGTGATGATCTGGGCACGCAGATCGGCGCCGTTGCCGCGCGCCGCCGCGGCAAGGTCGCGGTAGCGGACCGCGCCGGCGATGCGGCCGTCCTGCTGCACGTAGAGCGCGTCGCGGCCCAGCCGCTCCATCCTTTCCAGCGCCGTCTGCGAAGTGTCGGTCGCCAGGTCCAGCGCCTCGGGCGGCACCATCACGCTGCCGGCAGTGAAGACACGCCCGCGATCGATGTCCTGTGTGAAGGCGGCGACGTAGTCGCTGGCGGGCTCGGAAACGATTTGCTCGGCGGTGCCGACCTGTACGAAGTGGCCCTCCTCCATGATGGCGATCCGGTCCCCGAGGATCAGCGCCTCGTTGAGGTCGTGAGTGATGAAGACGATCGTCTTCTTCAGCTTGTCCTGCAGCGCGACCAGTTCGCCCTGCATGTCGGCGCGGATCAGCGGATCGAGCGCCGAGAAGGGCTCGTCCATCAGCAGAATTTCGGGATCGACGGCAAGCGCGCGCGCTAGTCCGACCCGCTGCTGCATGCCGCCCGACAGCGCGCTCGGCGCCGCCTCGGCCCAGGCTCCCAACCCGACCTGATCAAGCATCTCCAGCGCCCGCACGCGGCGTTTGCCCGGCTCGACGCCGCGGGTCTTGAGTCCGAACTCCACGTTCTCGCGCACCGAGCGGTGGGGGAAGAGCGCGAAGTGCTGGAAAACCATCGCAAGCTTGTCGCGGCGAAACGTGCGCAACGCGTCCTCGTCGGCATCGGTGATGCTGTCGCCGTCGATAATGATGTTGCCCGAGGAGGGCTCGATGAGCCGATTGATCATTCTGATCAGCGTCGACTTTCCTGATCCGGAAAGCCCCATGACGACGAAAATCTCGCCTTCGCGCACGGAGAAGTCGACACCAGAAACGCCCACGGTCATCCCGGTTGCCGTCAGGATGTCCGCCTTGCTCTTGCCGTCTTCAAGCAATCGAACGGCTCGGTCGGGGTCGTCGCCGAACACCTTGACCAGCCGCTCTGCAACAAGTTTCTCGCTCACGTTCGGGAAACCTCCCTCGCGTTCCGCGTCTTGCGCTGGGGGCGCGTCGGTGCCGCTACGCTGGCGCGCACGGTGCGTAGATGCGTGCGCGGTCGGGTACCTTATACAGAATATGGTTACCGTTATTTACAGGTCAACCTCAGCGGGCGCGGGTCTCCCGACGCCCGCGTACTTGGGAAAGGCTGGTGCGCGGACTCGCGCGGCACGATTCCGCGTCTCGCCCGCGGTCTCCGCGTTACAGGCCATACCTGCAACTGGCGGCGAATCTCGGAACCTGCCGGCTCGCATCGGCGTTTAACCTATAAAACGTAGGCATTGGGCTTCCAATGGTCAGTTTCCCTTCGCCGTGCCATTTCCTCGCAGGGGCACATTCGGCATGACAGAACAACTGAACGTCGCACAGAAGCTGATCGCGCAGCACCTCGTCTCGGGCGGAATGACGCCGGGGGACGAAATCGCGCTGCGGATCGACCAGAGCCTGACGCAGGACGCGACCGGCACGCTCGTGATGCTGGAGTTGGAGGCGATGGGCCTCGAACGCGTTCGGACCGAGTTGTCGGCCCAGTATGTCGATCACAACCTCCTCCAGGAGGACCACAAGAACCCCGACGACCACGAATTCCTACGCAGCGCCTGCGCGCGGTTCGGTGTCTGGTACAGTCGGCCGGGCAACGGCGTCAGCCACCCCGTGCACATGCAGTTCTTCGGAAAGCCCGGCAAGACATTGGTCGGCTCGGACAGCCATACGCCGGCCGCGGGCGCGCTCGGCATGCTCTCGTTCGGTGCCGGCGGGCTGGAAGTCGCGCTGGCGATGGCCGGCGAGCCGCTGCATCTGGTCATACCCGAAATCTGGGGCGTCCGGCTGGAGGGTCGGCTGCCGGACTGGGTCAGCGCCAAGGACGTGATCCTGGAACTGCTCCGCCGCCACGGGGTCGAGGGCGGGCGCCATCGGCTGATCGAGTATCACGGGCCCGGACTGGCCGAACTGAGCGCGATGGACCGGCATGTCCTGGCCAATATGGGCACCGAACTGGGCGCCACGACCACCGTCTTTCCCTCGAACGACGAGATCAGGCGTTTCCTGGCCAGCGAGGGG
>SLPP01000304.1 GCA_007131945.1 Paracoccaceae bacterium
CAACATGCGCCGCCTGGTGCAACTGCGCCGTCTCAACCCATGCCCGGCATGAACAACGGGCGAGCGAAAAGGCAGAAGATCAGGCCCCGCGGCAGGAAAAACCGAGCGTGGAAGGCGCAGCGCAGCGACAGACCCGACGCAACAAAGTGACGCCGACGCTGTTTCTCCTGTTTCAGGCCGTCCCCGACACCCCGCGGGTCGTGGAAACAGTCAAAAATCGAGGTGCCCCTAAGTGCCGGGACGATGCTCGGTGGCACTTGGCACGTCGGCCAAACGCGAAAGATCGGGCGTGCCGCCGTTCGAAACCACGGGCGGCGGTAGGTCTGCCTCGCGCAGGATCGCTACAGCTTCGGCCAACCAGAGTTCGGTGCGGGCGGGGTCACCCCGCGGCGGATAGGTCATCAGCCCGCCGAACCGCAACCCGGCCGATCCCGCGATGTTGCGGGCCAGCGCCAGCGCCGCCGCCGGCGTCTGCACGCCGCAGCGTGCCGCGCCGGTATCGCATTCCACCAGCACGCTCAGGGGACGGCTGGGATCGGTGAAGTGCGAGGCATAGCCGGAAACCGTCTCGGCACTGTCGGCCACCACCGCAACCGTGATCCGGCTGTGCAGCCGTGCCAAACGGTCAAGTTTGGCGGCGCCCAGGATGTTGTAGGTGATCAGGATATCGTCCAGCCCGCCTTCGGCCATTGCCTCGGCCTCGCCGACCTTTTGGCAGGTGATGCCGACTGCGCCCTGGTCCATCTGGAGCCGGGCCAGAACCGGCAGCTTGTGCGTCTTGACATGGGGGCGCAGGCGCAGGCCCAGCCCGTCCGCGAGGGCCTGGACGCGGGCCAGGTTGGCCTCGACCCGGTCAAAGTCGATGACGACCGCAGGCGTATCCAGATCGGTGACGCGCATTCGAAGCCCCTATTTAGGTAATCGCGTCGAGAAACGGCAGGTTGCCGGCCGACAGGCCGGCATCGACCGCCAGCGCGGCGCCGGTGATCCCGCTGGCAAGGGGCGAGGCCAGAAACAGCGCCGCATTCGCGACCTCGGCCGGGGTGACGATGCGCCCAAGCGGGTACAGGCGGCTGACGCGGTCCAGAACGCCGGGATCGGATTTCAACCGCTGATCCCAGGCGGGCGTGCGGATCGAGCCCGGCACCACCGCATTGGCCCGGATGCCGTGGCGCCCTTCCTCGACCGCGACCGCCCGCATCCAACCCAGCAGGGCCGCCTTGGCCGACGAATAGGCGGGGTTGCCATGATGTGACAACGCGTTGACCGAGGCGATGAACACCAGCGCCGCCCCCTCTGCCCGGCCGCGCAGGCCCGGCAACAGCGCCAGCGTGAAGTCGGCCGCGCCGGTAAAGTTAAGATCCATCTCGGTCCGCAGCGCCTCGGGGGTAACATCTGCCATGGTCTCGGCCCGGGTCCAGCCGGCGTTCGAGATAACCGCAGCGGGCGCCCCGCCGGCAAGTATTGCCGCGGCGCCCCGCGCAACCGCCGCACGGTCGCGGATGTCGAAGGCGTGGCGCTCGGCAATTCCCGGGTGGTCAAGGTGCAATGAGGGAAGGTCGCAGGCGACAATCCGTGCCCCGGCCGCGGCAAAGGTTTGGACCAGCACCGAACCGACGCCGCCCCCTGCCCCGGTAATGACGACGCGTGCATCCTCGAGCCTGATCATCTCTTCCCTCCCCGGGCTTTGCCTGCAGGCCCGGTCGTGCTAGGCCGGCTTGTCCCTGCGCAACGGATCGGAGAAGCGATGACAAAGCAGTGTTTTGGCAAGGCCGCTGTACCCCTGTCGCCGGCGGTGAGGGCGGGCGATTTCGTCTTTGTATCGGGCCAGGTGCCGGTGGGCGGCGACGGCAAGGTGGTACCTGGCGGTATCGGGCCGGAAACCCGCGCGGTGCTGGACAACGTGAAGGCGGCCTTGGCCCTGGCGGGTTGCGAGCTGAAAGACGTGGTGAAAACCACCGTCTGGTTGCGCGACCGCGACGATTTTGCCACCTTCAACGCGGTGTATGGCGAATACTTCCCGTCGGAGCCTCCGGCGCGATCCACCGCGGAATCGCGGCTGATGATCGACATCGCGGTCGAGATCGAGGCAGTCGCGTTCAAGTCGACCTGACCTTTCCAGGCGTGTGCTTCAGCGGCGCCGGCCGACCATGGACCGGCGTCGCGATGCCTTCCATCCGCGCCTTGATCTGCAGCGCCACAAACCGCGAATAGAACCGCGACAGCGCAAGGTTGCCGCCGTGAAACCACAGTGCCTCTTGTGCGGTGGGCTTCCACATGTTGCGCAATTCGCCTTGCCACGGTCCGGGGTCACCCGCCACCCCGGAGCCCAGCCCCCAGCACGGCCCAACGGCATCGGCTACCTCGCGGCTGACGATGCCGGCCACAGTTTCGTTCATCGACTGATATCCGGTGCAGGCCACGATCACATCGGCCGGCAGGACCCGGCCGCTGGCAAGTTCCACTCCGGCGGCCACCAGCCGCGACACCGGATCGCCGCTGACCACGCCGATCTCGCCCCGGGCGATCAGATCCGAGGCACCGACATCGATGTAATAGCCCGACCCGGTGCGCAGCGCCTTCATCATCAGGCCGCTGTCGTCGTCGCCGAAATCCACGGCAAACCCTGCCGCGGCAAGACGGGTATAGAAATCCGCGTCCTCGGCGCGGATCCGGTCGTAGAGGGCGCGTTGAGAGCCCGGCATCAGGCCGAACGGCACAGCCGCCGATAGCATGTCGGCGGTATCGGTAGAGATGCCACGGGCCAACGCCTCTTCGGAATAGATATCGAAGCCCAGGCGCATAAGCGTTTCCGAGCGCACCACGGTGGTGGGACTGCGTTGCAGCATGATCACGTGGGCGTCGGCCTCCCACAGGTCCACCGCCACGTCATGGGCCGAACTTGCCGCGCCGATCACGATGCAGTGGCGGCCGGCGAACTCGCGCCCGTCGCGATAGTCCGAGGAATGGATAAGCGTGCCGGCAAAACTCTCGGCCCCGGGCCAGTCCACGCGCCGGGGTGGGCCATAGGCGCCAGTGGCAAAGACCAGATGCGCCGGGTGCAACGTCACTGGCGTGCCGTCGCGATCCACCGTCACCGTCCAGCGCCCCGCGACCGGATCAAGGCTGGCCGATACGGTGCGGCTGCGTGTCCAGATATTCAGCTCGAAGATGCTGGCGTAGCTTTCCAGCCAATCGCCCATCTTGTCCTTGGGTGTGAACACTGGCCAGCTGTCGGGAAAGGGCAGATACGGCATGTGGTCGTACCAAACCGGATCGTGCAGAACCAGACTGCGATAGCGGTTGCGCCAGCTGTCGCCGGCGCGGTCGTTCTGCTCCACGATCAGGGCGGGAACGCCGAGGTGCCGCA
>SLPP01000285.1 GCA_007131945.1 Paracoccaceae bacterium
AGGTGCGGGTCAGCGAGGCCGGCTATCTGGGCCGGCGCGGCGGCACCGACATGATCGTGGCGATGAACCCCGAGACCTGGAAGCGCGATGTGGCCGAGGTGGCGCCGGGGGGCTACCTGCTCTACGATTGCACCCGCCCGCTGCCGCAATCGGCCTTCCGCGACGACCTGACCGCCATCGGCGTGCCGCTGACCGCGATCTGCAACGCCACCTATACCGACCCGCGCCAGCGCCAGCTGTTCAAGAACATCATCTATGTCGGCGCGCTCTCGGCCCTGATGGACATCGACGCGGCGGTGATCGAGGCGCTCTTCGCCGAACAGTTCCGCGGCAAGGAGGCGCTGATCGACAAGAACGTGGCGGCGCTGAAACTGGGCCGCGACTGGGTGCGGCAGAATCTCGATCCCGGCATCTGCGGGCTCAAGGTGGCCGCCGCCGACGCGGTCGGCGGGCGCATCTTCATGGAGGGCAACGCGGCCACCGCCTTGGGCTGCGTCTATGGCGGCGCAACGGTCTGCGCCTGGTACCCGATCACGCCCTCCTCCTCGGTCGCCGAGGCCTTCGAGCGCTATTGCCGCCGGTTCCGCACCGACCCCGAAACCGGGCGCGCCAAATACGCCGTCATCCAGTCCGAGGACGAGCTCGCCTCGATCGGCATGGTGATCGGCGCGGGCTGGAACGGCGCCCGCGCCTTCACCCCGACCTCCGGACCGGGCATCAGCCTTATGGGCGAATTCATCGGCCTCGCCTATTTCGCCGAGATCCCGGCGGTGATCGTCAACGTCCAGCGCGGCGGCCCCTCGACGGGGATGCCGACGCGCACCCAGCAGGCCGACGTCCTGGCCTGCGCCTATGCCTCGCACGGCGACACGCGGCATGTGCTGCTGTTTCCCAAGGACCCGCGCGAATGCTTCGACCATGCGGCGGCGGCGCTCGATCTGGCCGACCGGCTGCAGACCCCGGTCTTCGTGATGTCGGATCTCGACATCGGCATGAACCACCGGCTCTGCGCGCCGCTGGAATGGGACGACAGCCGCCGTTTCGACCGCGGCAAGGTGATGAGCGCCGCCGAACTCGAGGCCGGGCGCGACTTCGGCCGCTATCTCGATGTCGATGGCGACGGCATCCCCTGGCGCACCCTGCCCGGCACGCATCCCGCGCGCGGCGCCTATTTCACCCGCGGCACGACCAAGAACGCCCATGCCCGCTATTCCGAGGAAGGCGCCGACTACCTCGAGAACATGGAGCGCCTGCAGCGCAAGTTCGAAACCGCGCGCGGGCTGGTGCCGCAGCCGGTCCTGCACGGCGCGCGCGGCGAGACCCGCCACGGGGTGATCTATTTCGGCTCCACCGCCCCGGCGATGGACGAGGCGCTCGACCGGCTCGCCGAGGAAGGGCTCTATCTCAACGCGCTGCGGCTGCGCGCCTTTCCCTTCGCCCGCTCGGTGGCCGAGTTCATCGCCGCCCATGACCGGGTCTTCGTCGTCGAGCAGAACCGCGACGCGCAGATGCGGATGCTGCTCAGCAACGAACTCGCCGTCGATCCCAACCGCCTGGTGCCGGTGCTGCATTACGACGGCACGCCGATCACCGCGCGCTTCATCCACGCCGCCATCCGCGACCGGCTCGCGCAGTATCAGGTGGTGCCGCTCAAGAGGGCCGTCTCGTGACCTATATCGCCAAGCCGAAGCTGCATCACCCCAGCCTGAAGCGCAACGCCGCCGGCTTCACCCGGCGCGACTACGAGGGCGCGGTCTCCACCCTCTGCGCCGGCTGCGGGCACGATTCGATCAGCGCCGCCATCGTCCAGGCCTGTTACGAGGCGGCGATCGAGCCCTACCGCCTGGCCAAGCTCTCCGGCATCGGCTGCTCGTCGAAGACGCCGACCTATTTCCTCAGCGCCAGCCACGGCTTCAACACCGTGCACGGGCGCATGCCCAGCGTGCTGACCGGGGCGCAGCTGGCCAATCGCGAGCTGGTCTACATGGGCGTCTCGGGCGATGGCGACAGCGCCTCGATCGGGCTCGGGCAGTTCGCGCATGTCATCCGGCGCGGCGTCAACATGGTCTATATCGTCATGAACAACGGCGTCTACGGGCTGACCAAGGGGCAGTTCTCGGCCACCGCCGACAAGGGCTCGGTGGCCAAGAAGGGCGCGGTGAACAGCGATTCCGGCATCGACCTGGCGATGATGGCGATCCTGATGGGGGCCAGTTTCGTCGCCCGGTCCTTCTCCGGCGACAAGGCGCAGCTGGTGCCGCTGATCAAGGCGGCTTTGCGCCACCCGGGCGCCGCGGTGCTCGACGTGATCTCGCCCTGCGTCGCCTTCAACAACCACCGGGGCTCGACCCGCAGCTACGATTACGTGCGCCACCACAACGCGGCGCTCAACCGGCTCGACGTGATCACCGGCGGCGCGCCGATCACCGCCGACTACGCGCCGGGCAGCATGGTCGAGATCGCTTTGCCCGACGGCTCCGCGCTGCGCCTGCGCAAGAACGCCGCCGATCACGACCCGTCCGACAAGTCGGCCGCGCTCGCCCGGCTGCAGGCGCAGGACGACAGCGGCGAGATCGCCACCGGGCTTCTCTATCTGGCGGCGGGGGAGCGCAACCTGCACCAGAACCTCAACACCGTCGAGACCCCGCTCAACCGGCTCGACGAGGCCGATCTCTGCCCCGGCAGCGCCGCCCTCGCGGCGATCAACGACAGCCTGCGCTGACCGCCCCCGCGCCAGGGCGAGGGACGAGGCGGGGGATCGCGGCGCCGGTCAGCTCGCCTGCGCGGCCGGGCGGAAGCCCAGTCTTGCCAGCACCATCGCCGCCGGGCAGAAGCCGGTGAAGGCCGACTGGATCATGTTCGCGCCGATGAACACCGTGAACCAGATCCAGAGCGGCGAGACCCAGACGGTCAGCGCCACCGAGATCAGCACCATCGTGCCGGCGAAGACGAGAATCGCGCGTTCGAGCGTCATGTCGGGTTTCCTTTCGATTGACGGGACGGATTTGCGGAAAGCGGGGGCCGGCGCGCTCAGAGCGCCGCGCGCAGCCACGAGACGATGCGCTCGGCCGGCATCGCGCCGGACTGCCGCGCCCTCTCGCGGCCGCCGGCGAAGGCAGCCAGCGTCGGGATGCCGCGGATGCGGTACTGCGCGCCCGCGGCGGGATTGGCCTCGGTGTTAAGCTTCACCAGCCGCGCCTGCCCTTGCAGCGCCTGCGCGGCCTTCGAATATTCCGGCGCCATCGCCCGGCAGGGGCCGCACCAGGGCGCCCAGAAATCCACCACCAGCGGCAGGTCGTCATGCCGCGCCGCCTTGTTCAGCACCGCCGGGTCCACCTCG
>SLPP01000230.1 GCA_007131945.1 Paracoccaceae bacterium
CCGGCTCGCCGCCGCGCCCGCGCCGCGAAAGCGCTTGCGTCGGGTCGAAAAACCCCTATGTTGCCGCCCTCGTGCACGACGGGGCTTGGATGCATCGCGATCGCGGTGTATGGGCTCTGCCGCAGCAACAGGATTCCACGTCATCCGGGTCGCCCATGTCGCGCCCGCCCGAACTTGTCAGAGGTTGACCCATGGCCGTTCAGCAGAACCGCGTCACCCGCTCCCGCCGCAACATGCGCCGCGCGCATGATGCGCTGGTTGCCGGCAATCCGAACGAATGCCCCGACTGTGGCGAACTCAAGCGCCCGCACCACGTCTGCCCGTCCTGCGGGCATTACGCGGGCCGCGAAGTGATCGCCCAGGGCAGCGACGTCGATCTGGACGACGACGCGGCCTGATCGGGCATCCGGCACCGCCTAGATGACCTCCGCGCAGGACCATCCGCAGGCAGGAGCCGAGGGGAAGGACCCCGAGACGGGACCTATCACGATCTCGCTCGATGCGATGGGCGGGGATCTCGGCCCGGCCCCGGTCCTGGCCGGGGCGGCGCGCGCGCTCGACGAAAGGCCGGATCTGTCGCTCCTGATCCACGGCGACCGGGCGGAGTTGGAACCGCTGGCGGCGAAGCACCGGCAACTCGCCGCGCGCGCATCGATCTGCCATTCCGACCGCGCGGTCACGATGGAAGACAAGCCCAGCCAAGTGATGCGCCACGGCAAGGACACCTCGATGTGGGCCACGATTGCCGCGCTGCGCGACGGTCAGGCCCAAGCCGCGGTCTCCTGTGGGAATACCGGCGCGCTGATGGCGGTCTCGATGCTGCAGCTGCGCCGGATGGAAGGGGTTGACCGCCCCGCCATCGCCTGCCTCTGGCCTGCGCGCGGCAAGCACGGCTTCAACATCATGCTCGATGTCGGCGCTGACGTTAAAGCGGATGCGCCGGACCTTCTGGCCTACGCGATCATGGGCGTGACCTATTTTCGAAACGGCTTCAACGAACCCTGCCCGCGGGTCGGGCTCTTGAATGTCGGCACCGAGGATCACAAGGGCCGCGCCGAGATCCGCGCCGCCAACGACCTGATCGCGCGCCACGAGGCGACGGGGCGCTACGATTACGTCGGCTTCGTCGAAGGCAGTGACATCCCCTCCGCCCGCGTCGATGTCGTTGTCACCGACGGTTTCACCGGCAATGTCGCGCTGAAGACCGGCGAGGGTACGGCGCGGCTGATCGGCGAGTTCCTGCGCGAGGCGCTGCGCTCGAACCTGATCGCGAGCTTCGGTGCCCTGCTGGCCCGCCGTTCGATCGAACGGCTGCGCCAGCGGATCGACCCGCGCCGCGTCAATGGCGGCGTCTTCCTCGGGCTCAACGGCACCGTCGTGAAATCCCACGGCTCGGCCGACGCGACCGGAATCGCGGCGGCGATCGGCCTTGCCGCGAAGCTTGCCCAGTCGGGCTATCAGGGCCGGATGGCCGAGCGTCTTGTGATCGCCGCGAAGGCGGCGCAGGATGCCGCCAGCGAAGGAGTTGCCGAATGACCCAGACCCCGGTCACCCGCGCCGTGGTGATCGGCGTGGGCCACTACCTGCCCGCCCGCGTCGTGCCGAACTCCGAATTCGAGGCCACGCTGGAGACGAGCGACGAGTGGATCGTCTCGCGCTCGGGGATCGAGCGGCGACATTTCGCGGCCGAGGACGAGGCGACCTCGGACCTCGCCACGCAAGCGGCGCGGGCGGCGCTTGCGCATGCCGGGCTGGAGGCCGACGCGCTCGACGCGATCATCGTCGCCACCTCGACGCCCGACCTGACCTTCCCGGCGGTCGCGACCATGGTGCAGGCCAATCTCGGCATGAGCCGCGGCTTCGCCTTCGACATCCAGGCGGTCTGCGCCGGCTTCGTCTATGCGCTGGCCAACGCGAACGCGCTCATTGCCGCCGGCAGCGCGCGGCGGGTGATGATCATCGGTGCCGAGACCTTCAGCCGTATCCTCGACTGGACCGACCGGACGACCTGCGTGCTGTTCGGCGACGGCGCCGGGGCGGTCATCCTCGAGGCGCAGGAGGGCACCGGCACCGTCGGCGACCGCGGCGTCCTGGCCGCGGACCTGAATTCGGACGGCAGCCAGCGCGGCATCCTCTATGTCGATGGCGGCGTCTCGACCACCCGCACCGCGGGCTGCGTGCGCATGCAGGGCAAGGAAGTGTTCCGCCAGGCGGTCGAGAAGCTCGCCGCCACCGCGCGCACCGCGATCGCCCGCGCCGGGATCGGCGTCGAAGACATCGACTGGATCGTGCCGCATCAGGCCAATCTGCGCATCATTCGGGGAACCGCGCAGAAGCTGAACCTGCCGATCGAGCGCGTCGTCGTCACCGTGGCCGATCACGGCAACACCTCGGCCGCCTCGATCCCGCTGGCGCTTTCGGTGGGCGTGGCGCGCGGGCAGATCAAGCCCGGCGACCTGATCGTCACCGAGGCGATCGGGGGCGGCCTCGCCTGGGGCGCGGTTGTCCTGCGCTGGTAGGCGTAATGGGCGGAGTTCCGCCCGCTCTGGTTGTGCCAAGATCGCTTTGCAAGTAGTTGATATTGACTTTGAAATGGGCTTGTCTCATCGTTGTCGCAGAACAAGGGACGAAACAGGGGGTGACAATGGGTGAGAAGACATTGACGCGCATGGACTTGAGCGAGGCGGTGTTCCGCGAGGTGGGGCTGTCGCGCAACGAATCCGCGCAGCTCGTCGAATCGATGATCCAGCACATCTCGGACGCGCTCGTCGCCGGCGAGCAGGTCAAGATCTCGTCCTTCGGCACGTTCAGCGTGCGGGACAAGTCGGCCCGCGTCGGCCGCAATCCCAAGACCGGCGAGGAAGTGCCGATCAGTCCGCGCCGGGTGCTCTCGTTCCGCCCCTCGCACCTCCTGAAGGAACGTGTCGCCCGCGCCGCCCTGCAGGGTGCCGGGGACTGATCCATGAAGAAGGCGCCCGAGGCGTTCCGGACCATCTCGGAAGTGTCCGAGATCCTCGACACGCCGGCGCATGTGCTGCGCTTCTGGGAAAGCAAGTTCTACCAGGTGCGGCCGGTCAAGCGCGCCGGCGGGCGGCGCTATTACCGGCCCGACGACATGGCGCTGATCGCCGGGATCAAGCATCTGCTGCAGGACCGCGGCATGACCATCCGCGGCGTGCAGAAGATCATGCAGGAAGAAGGCGTGCGCCATGTGATCGGCATTGGCCGCAGCACCGGGCGGATCGAGTTGCAGACCGAGGAGGCCGCGCCGGCGGCGACCGACACGCCCGCGCCGGCGGCGGCTGCGGCGGCCGCGGAAC
>SLPP01000122.1 GCA_007131945.1 Paracoccaceae bacterium
ACGGACGACCCGGTGCGCATGTATCTGCGCGAGATGGGATCGGTCGAGCTTTTGTCGCGCGAGGGCGAGATCGCCATCGCCAAGCGCATCGAGGCCGGTCGCAACACGATGATCGCCGGGCTCTGCGAATCGCCGCTCACCTTCAAGGCGATCATCGTCTGGCGCGACGAGCTGCTGTCGGAAGAAGTGCTGTTGCGCGAGGTGATCGACCTCGAGGCCACTTTCGGAACCTCGCTTGATGACGACGATTCGGGCTCGATCGTCGAGGAGATCAGCCGTGTCGGCACCGGCAACGGCGCCGCCGCCGGCGCGCCCCGGTCCGAGCCCGAGCTCGACGCCGACGGCAACCCGATCGCCGCGGCCGACGACGACGACGACGACTTCGACCAGTCGAACATGTCGCTTGCCGCGATGGAAGCCTCGCTCAAGCCGCGCGTGCTGGAGACGCTCGACCGGATCGCCGGGGATTACGAGGAACTGGCGCGCATGCAGTCGAAGCGCATGCACGCTACCCTGCAGGAGGAGGCGCGCTTCTCGGCCGCCGACGAGGCCGCGTATCAGAAGCTGCGCGCCGAGATCGTCGAGCTGGTCAACTCGTTGCACCTGCACAACAACCGGATCGAGGCGCTGATCGACCAGCTCTACGGCATCAACAAGCGGATCATGTCGATCGACAGCGCGATGGTGAAGCTCGCCGACCAGGCGCGGGTGAACCGCCGCGAATTCATCGACGAGTATCGCGGCTTCGAGCTCGACCCGACCTGGTGCGACCGGATGGGCACGAATTCGGCCCGAGGCTGGGACGTGCTGATGACCCGGCACCGCGACCAGATCGACGCGCTGCGCACGGACATGGCGCAGGTCGGCCAGTATGTCGGCGTCGACATCTCGGAATTCCGCCGCATCGTGAACCAGGTGCAGAAGGGCGAGAAGGAGGCCCGCCAGGCCAAGAAGGAGATGGTCGAGGCGAACCTGCGGCTGGTGATCTCGATCGCCAAGAAATACACCAACCGCGGGCTGCAGTTCCTCGACCTGATCCAGGAGGGCAACATCGGCCTGATGAAGGCCGTCGACAAGTTCGAATACCGCCGCGGCTACAAGTTCTCGACCTACGCCACCTGGTGGATCCGGCAGGCGATCACCCGCTCGATCGCCGACCAGGCGCGCACCATCCGCATCCCGGTGCACATGATCGAGACGATGAACAAGCTGGTGCGCACCTCGCGCCAGATCCTGCACGAGATCGGCCGCGAACCCTCGCCCGAGGAGCTGGCCGAGAAGCTGCAGATGCCGCTCGACAAGGTGCGCAAGGTCCTCAAGATCGCCAAGGAGCCGATCTCGCTGGAGACGCCCATCGGCGACGAGGAAGACAGCCAGCTCGGCGATTTCATCGAGGACAAGAACGCGATCCTGCCGCTCGATTCGGCGATCCAGGAGAACCTGCGCGAGACGACCACCCGCGTCCTCGCCTCGCTGACCCCGCGCGAGGAGCGGGTGTTGCGCATGCGCTTCGGCATCGGCATGAACACCGACCACACGCTCGAAGAGGTCGGCCAGCAGTTCTCGGTCACCCGCGAACGCATCCGCCAGATCGAGGCCAAGGCGCTGAGGAAGCTCAAGCATCCGAGCCGTTCGCGCAAGCTGCGCAGCTTCCTCGACCAGTAGTCCGCGGAAAGCCTTGACCACGGCATCGCGCCGCCGGGCAGGTCGGGTCCTGTCTGGCGGCGCTCTCGTTTCAGGCCGAGTCGCGCCGCGCACACGTTATACGTGTGCTCGTCAAGCGAAAAATCTTGTCGACTTGATGAAAAAAACCGTTGACCGACGGGGTCCGGATACGTCAGTTTGTGTGGGCTGACAAAAGGGCCACAATATCTGGTAAGGCCCTCCAAGGCAGGACAACCGGATCATCTGATCTCTGGCGCCGCAGGTTGCGGCGCCGGCTGCGGCGAGGCACGCAGCGGTCGGTTCTGTCTCCGGCCGGCGTAACGAGACCGAGTGAACGAAAGGGACAGGCAATGAAGATCGAGCGCAAGTTCACCACCGAGGGCGAGGACGCCTATGCGGCGCTGAACTTCACCACCACGGTGTCCGAGATCCGCAACCCGGACGGGACGGTCGTGTTCCGCAACGAGGCCGTAGAGGTGCCCGAGGGCTGGAGCCAGGTGGCCTCCGACGTCATCGCGCAGAAGTACTTCCGCAAGGCGGGCGTGCCGGCGCGGCTCAAGCGCGTCGCCGAGAAGGGGGTGCCCGATTTCCTCTGGCGCTCGGTCGCCGACGAGAAGGCCCTGGCAGAACTGCCCGAGGGCGAGCGCCACACCGGCGAGACCTCGGCCCGGCAGGTCTTCGACCGGCTCGCCGGCGCCTGGGCCTACTGGGGTTGGAAGGGCGGGTACTTCAGCTCGGAATCCGACGCCCGTGCCTATTTCGACGAGATGCGCTTCATGCTGGCCGCGCAGATGGGCGCGCCGAACTCGCCGCAATGGTTCAATACCGGCCTGCACTGGGCCTACGGGATCGACGGGCCGGGCCAGGGGCATTTCTACGTCGACCCGTTCACGAAGAAACTGGTGAAGTCGAAATCGGCCTACGAGCATCCCCAGCCACACGCCTGCTTCATCCAGTCGGTCAGCGACGATCTGGTCAACGACGGCGGGATCATGGACCTCTGGGTGCGCGAGGCGCGGCTCTTCAAGTACGGCTCGGGCACCGGCACGAACTTCTCCAGCCTGCGCGCGGAAGGCGAGCGGCTCTCGGGCGGCGGCAAGTCCTCGGGGCTGATGGGGTTTCTCAAGATCGGCGACCGCGCGGCCGGCGCGATCAAGTCCGGCGGCACGACGCGGCGCGCCGCCAAGATGGTGATCTGCGACATGGATCACCCGGATATCGAGCAGTTCATCAACTGGAAGGTGATCGAGGAGCAGAAGGTCGCCTCGCTGGTCGCCGGCTCGAAGGCGCATGAGCTGAAGCTCAACGAGATCTTCGCCGCCATCCGCCAATGGGACGGTTCCAGCGAGGATGCGGTCGATCCGGCCAGGAACCCGGCGTTGAAGGCGGCGATCCGCTCGGCCAAGAAGGCGATGATCCCCGACACCTACACCAACCGGATCCTGCAATACGCGCGCCAGGGTTACAGCTCGATTGAGTTCCCGACCTACGACACCGACTGGGATTCGGAGGCCTATGTCACCGTCTCGGGGCAGAATTCGAACAACTCGGTGCGCGTGACCGACGCCTTCCTCAAGGCGGTGCGCGAGGATGGCGACTGGGAGCTTCTGCGCCGCACCGACGGCAAGGTCGC
>SLPP01000144.1 GCA_007131945.1 Paracoccaceae bacterium
AGCCGCCCCGGCGCCCCGGCCCCGGCCGGCAGCGCACCCGCCGCGAGGATCAGCGCCAGCGCCGCAGGACGGGGCGCGGCGATGCGGAGTTTGGCGATGCGGGGCATGGCACCGCCGGGCGCGGCCCCGGCCAGGCCCCGCGCGCGCCGGTCAGTTGCGAAGGCGATACTCTTCCTCCATGAACAGCAGGTCATCGGTCCCGTCGCTCATCCCGATATGGCAGTCGGCGCAGAACTGCATCGCCTGCGCGTTCGGCCCCAGCGTCCTTCCCATCAGCGAGCCGTCGGGCATGATCGCAGTATAGATCCAGTCATTGGTGTCGGGCGAGGTGCCGGCCTCGGCCTTCTCCATCAGGAAGAGCGTCTCCCAGTAGCCCTGGCCATCGGCGCCGATGCTGAAGGTCGGCTTGGCGACGATCCCGCCCGCCGGCATCTCGCCGATCTCCTCGTATAGGCCGTAGACCTCGGCGGCGATCGCGTTGGCGTGGTTGGTGGCGAAGCGCCCGCCATGGGTGAAGGAGATGTAGGGCACCGCGGCGAAGTTCTTCCAGGCGGTGAAATCGCCGGCCTCGGGCCGGTCGGATTCGGTCCAGGAGGCAAGGATCGGCTGCGTCGCGCCGCCCGCTTCCATCGCCTGCATCGCCTCGATCATGCAGTCGTAGAGCGCGCGCAGCTCGTCGTCGCTGACCTCGGGCGGCGGCGCGGCGGCGGCGCAGGGACCGCAGGGCCCGCACGGGCCGCAGGCGGCGCAGGGCGCGCAGGGGTCGCAGGCAGCGCAGGCCATCGCCGCGCAGGGCGCGCACGGATCGCAGGCGGCGCAATCCATCGCGGCGCAGGGATCGCAGGCGGCGCAGGGACCGCAGGGCGCGCAGGCATCGACGGCGCAGGGATTGGCCGCGGCCTCCTGCAGGCGCGGGACGTGGCAGCCGGTGGCGACGCCGCAGCCGGCGGCGCAGGGATCGCAGGCGGCGCAGGGACCGCAGGGGTCGCAGGCGGCGCAGGCCATCGCCGCGCAGGGGGTGCAGGGATCGGCGGCGCAGGGATTGGCGGCGCAGGCGGCGCAGGGGTCGCAGCTGGCGCAGGGATTGGCGGCGCAGGCATGGGCCGTCGCCGGCATCGCCACGCCGAAGACGAGCGCCGCGCCACCGAGCGTCATCGCGCCCATGCCGAACATGCCGAACGTGCCGACACCCAGCGCGAAGGCCAGCGCGGTGGTCGATTGCAGGTTGGCCCTGCGGCGACAGGCTGGACGACAACAGGCGCAGCACGCCGCGGCACTCGGTTGCGCTTCCGGATTCGGTTGCATGTGGATCTCCCTTTCCTCTCCTCGGCCAATGCCCCCGCCGGCAAATGCGGGCCGTGGCGCCTTCGGCGCGCGCGGGGGTGTTCGGGGTTCGGGCGCGGGGCCGGAAAGGTTACACAGGGATGCAGAAAAAACCCGGGATGCAGGATAAGATCCGGGATGCGGGAAAAATCTTCGCGCCGCGATGTAACGATCCGGCCGCAAGCGCGTATCCTCGCGTATCCTGCAGCGACGGGCGGCAGGACGCCGGATCGCGGGGAGTCGATACGATGACGAGGCCGGACGAGGGCGACGCCGACGCGACGCGGGCTGCCGCGGGACCGCAGGCCGGTCGCGCCGCGCTCGATCCGCTGATGCGCGCGGCGCAGCGCGGCGACGGGCGCGCCTATCGCGCGCTGCTCGAGGAGGTGGCTCTGAGGATGCGCCGGCTGGTCTGCGCCCGCGCCCCCTGGCTGGGCCGGGCCGATGTCGAGGATATCGTGCAGGACATCCTGCTGGCCCTGCACGCGGCGCGCGCCACCTGGGACCCGGCGCGGCCCTTCATGCCCTGGATCGCCGGCATCGCGCGCAACCGGCTGGCCGATCATGCGCGGCGCTACATGCGCCGGCAGGCCTTCGACCAGGCGGCGCAGGACCTCGCCGAGGTCTTCTCCTCGACCCCCGGCCAGACCCATGCCGAGGGGGTGGTGAACCTGATGTCCGTGCGCCGGGCGATGGACGGGCTGACGGAGGGCGAGCGCGACGCGTTCGAGCTGGTGCGGCTGCGGCAGATGTCGCTGGCCGAGGCCGCCGAGAAGCGCGGCTCGACGATCGGCGCGATGAAGGTTGCCGTCCACCGCGCAACCCGTAAACTGCGAGTGGCCATCCGCGGCGATGGCAAGGAGAGCGAATGAGAACCGAGGATCTGATCGACAGGCTCGCCCGCGATGCCGGGCCGGTGCGGCCGCTGGCCTCGCCGCCGTGGCGGGTACTCGGCTGGCTCGCCGTGGCGCTCGGCTTCGCCGCGGCGATGGTCTGGGCGATCGGCCCGCGGCCCGACCTGGCCGAGCGGCTGACCGAGGCGCGGTTCCTCATCGAGCAGGGCGCGGCGCTGGCGACGGCCGTGGCCGCGGCGCTGGCGGCGCTGGCCCTGACCCTGCCCGACGCGTCGCGCGCCTGGCGGTTCCTGCCGGTGATCCCCGGCGCGGCCTGGCTGGCGACGCTGGGCATCGGCTGCGCGCGCGACTGGGCGCAGATGGGCCCCGACGGGCTGCGCCTGACGCCGGACCCCGAATGCTTCGTCTACATCGTGATCATCGGCTCGCTGCCGCTCCTCGTCCTGGTCCTGATGCTGCGCCGCGGCGTGCCCTTGCGGCCCTCTTGGACGCTGGGGTTGGCGGCGCTCGCCGCCGCCGCGATCGGGAATTTCGCGCTGCGGCTCTTCCACATGCAGGACGCGGCGCTGATGGTGCTGGTGTGGCAGGTGGGCGCGGTGGCGCTGATCGCCGCCCTCGCCGCGCTCTGTGGCCGCTCGATCCTGCGCTGGCCGGGGCTGCCGGCATGAGCGCGCCGGCGAACGGGGCGGAAACCGACACCCCGCGCGGGATCGCCACGCCGGATCTCGCGCGGCTCGACCGGGCGGCGCTTCTGGAGATGGCGGCCGCGGCGGACGAGATCGCCGAGTGCAGCCGCGTGCTGAAGAAGGCCGGGCTCAACCCGGTGGGCGAAGTGCTCAAGGGCCAGGGCCAGTTCATCAAGCTCAACCACTACCCCAAGGGCGACGTCTTCGACCGCGAGACGCAGAGCCAGTACTACTACCACGCGCACCGGGCGGGCGAGCACGGCCATTTCCACTGCTTCCTGCGCGCCCCGGGCATGCCCGAAGGCGTCGCCCCGGTGGCCGAGGCCGAGGGCCGCGACTGGCCTTCGGGCGAGAAGGCGCTGGCGCATCTGGTGGCGGTGTCGATGGACCGCTACGGGGTGCCGATCCGGCTCTTCACCACCAACCAGTGGGTCACCGGCGAGACCTGGTACGCGGCCGGCGACGTGATCCGCATGCTGCCGCGCTTCGCCATCGACCACGCCCATCCGAGCTGGCCGACCAACCGCTGGCTCACCGCGCTCCTGCGCCTCTTCCGGCCCCAGATCGAGGCCCTGATCGCGGCCCGCGACGCGGCGCTGGCCGCCCACCGCGCCGCCCATCCCGACACCGACCCCTTCACCGACAAATCCCTCGAAACCCTCTCCGAAACCGGCATCGACGTCGACGAACAGATCAACGCCGTGAAACGGGCGCTCGGCTGAGCCGACCGGCTCAGGCGCGGGCGGCGGCGTCGATCTGCTGGCCGGTCCGCTCGACCGCGGCGGCGGCGACGAGCGCGGTGAAGAGCGCGCGCTGGCGGCGGGCGTAGAACAGATGTTCGGGATGCCATTGCACGCCCAGCGCGAAAGGCGGCGTGACGCGCTCGATCGCCTGCACCATCCCGCCCTCGTCGCGCGCCGCGACGCGCAGCCCGACGCCCAGCCGGTCCACCGCCTGCGTATGCAGCGCGTTGACCCGCATCGTCTGCCTCCCGGCGATCCGCGCCAGCAGGGTGTCGTCATCGACCGCGACGGTCTTGCGCGGCAGAACCGTCCAGCGAAAGCGGCTGCCCTGGTACTGCGCATAGGCGTCCTGGTGCAGGTCGCCGCCGAGCGCCACGTTCAGCATCTGCGCCCCGCGGCAGATCCCCAGAACCGGCTTTCCGGCCTCCAGCGCCTCCAGCACCAGCCGCCGTTCGAGCGCGTCGCGCGCCGGGTCCAGCCGGGCCGCGGCGACCAGCCTGCCCTGGTAGAGATCGGGCGAGATGTCGTCGCCGCCGCCGACGATCAGCCCGTCCACCGCGCCGATATCGGCCTCGCGCGCCGTGTCCCAGCGCAGCCCCCTGCCGCCGGCGAGCCAGAGGTTGAAGGCGATCAGCGGAAATACCCGCCAGCCGGTGCGGCGCGAACAGGTCACGCCGATGCGCGGCCTCAGGCGTCCCATATGCGCGCCTCGAAGAGCCGCGCCTCGACCGCGCGCGCCCAGTCGCCGCGAATCGTCGTGTAGGCGGCGCGATGCGCGAGCCAGGCCTCGGCCAGATCGGCGAGTAGATCGTGCCGGGCGGCGACGCGCTCGACCAGGCACCAGCGGTTCCATTCATAGGCCAGCGTCCAGCCGGCCTCGTCGATGCGCGCCTCGGGCAGCCGGTAGTGGAAGGTCGGCCGCCCGCCCTTGGTCTTGCCCGCGCCGAGCGCCGCGCGGACCCGCTCGCCGCGCAGATGTTCGAGCAGCGGCAGCAGGTCGAGGCTGCGGTTGCGCGTCGGCGTGAGTTCGAGCCAGGCAGCGGCCAGGTCGTCTATGTCCCAGCAGCCACCCTCGGCGGCGAGGCGGTCGACCAGCGCCCGCGGCCAGGGCGCAACGAAGGGCAGGATCCGGCGCGCCAGGTCGATCGGATCGGCGGCGCGCAGCCAGTCCTCGAGCAGCGCGAAGGCGCGCACCACGGGCAGGATGAAACCGGCATCCTCGGCCGCGACCTCGGGGTTGAGATGCACGCCGAAACCGAAGGCGAGCGCGTCGCGCGTGCCGCGCGCGCCGGCTTGGCGCAGCGCCGCGACCAGCGCCTCGGCCTGCGGCAGATCGTCGGGCCGCAGCGGCGGCGTCACGATCTCGACCGGCACCAGCTCGCCCAGCGTGCCGGCGACCAGCTTCTCGGCGGTCGCGTCGCCCAGCGCGATGTCGAGCTCGACCCGGATCTCGCCGAAGCGCGTCGCCGCGACCTTCAGCTCGCGCTCGCCCAACGGTCGGACGCACCCGCCCCATTCGCGCGCCACCAGCGCGCCGGCCTCGGCGACCGAGAGGCCGGCGAACTCGATCTCGATCCCCGTCGCGCGCAGCGCACCATCGGCCCGCCTCGGTCGTGGCAGTGACCAGAAGGCGTACCGCGCAACGCGTCCTGTCACGCTGTCGCGCGCGGCGGGGTCGGCGGGTTGCATCGTTCACCCGTTCATCCAACGGCATCGCCCGCCCGAAACGGGGCGGGCGGCGCGCGCGATCCGGGAGCCTTGGCGGCGGCTCACTTGAAGTGCTTGGCCGCGTTCTGGAAGCCTTCGCTGATGTTCTTCCACGCGTCCTGGAAGCTCTTGTTCATGTCGTCCCAGGCCTTTTCCGAAGCGGCGCGCGCCTCGCGCATCTTCTCCTCGGCCTCGTCGCGCCGCTGGCGCATTTCCTTGATCTGCTCCTCGTAGCGGATGCGCGCCTCGGCCTCGGCCTTCTTCGCCTCGGCCTGCATCCTGTCGATCTGCGCGTTCCAGCTGTCGAGCTGCGCCTTGATCTTGTCGATATAGGCTTCCCGATCCATATGACCCCTCCACGGTGATGACGGAGGCAGTTTGGCAGATTCGGACCAAAGGTCAAACCCTGTGAGGGGCCCGGGCCGGTGGCTGACATGGCGACGGGCGGCCCTGCTGATGGTCGCGATCGTGGCGCTGGCACTGGCGATGACCTGGCGCGCGCCGGTCTTCCTGCCGCAACTGACCGGCGCCGCGCCGACCCTGCCCGAGGGCGACCAGCGGGTCTTCGGCTATGCCACGCTTTCAAGCCCGCTGGTGCGCGGGGTCGTCGCCGGACGCCGGCTGCCGGGCGAGCCGGCGGTGCTGGCCGGATGGGAGCGGGTCGGCCGGCACCTGCGACCCGATCCACAGGCCGAGGTCGAGGGCGTCGTCTTCACCGTCACGCCGCGCGCCCTGCATCGGCTCGACCGCTACGAACGCGCCGGCGAACGCTACCTGCGCGAGCGCAAGGAACTCGCCGACGGCTCCGAGGCCTGGGTCTATCGCCTGATCTACTGGGGCGGCGGGCGCTAGTCGGCGCCGTGGGTCGCGATCTTGACGGTCTCGCCGCAATGCTTGCAATGCACGGCGTCGGGGTCGTGCCGGTCCAGCCCGCAATTCCTGCAGCGATGGGCGACCTTCGCCGGCACGAAGATCGCCCGCGCCAGCCGGAAGAACAGCGCCACCCCCATGACCATCATGAAGACCGCCATCAGCCGCCCCCAGGGCGTGGTCATGGTGATGTCGCCATAGCCGGTCGTGGTGAGCGTGGTGACGGTGAAATAGACGGCATCGACATAGGCCGCGTAGCTTGGCTCGGCGTCGAGCTGCACGACGAAGACGAACGAGGCCGCGACGAGAATGAAGACGAGCAGGTTCACCGCCGCCACGATCGCCGGCTCGTGGTCGCGGAAGAAGGCGACATCGCGGCGCAGGTCGCGCAGCACCTGGTAGGAATGGATCAGCCGGAGCGAGCGCAGCACCTTCAGGAAGGCGAGGTTGACGCCGAGGAGCGGCTCGGCGATCAGCGACAGCAGCACGACGGTATCGGCCAGCGTGTAGAGCTGGCGCAGCATCCGCCCGCGATCGCGCGCGATCCAGAACCGCGCGGCGAGATCGGTGAGGATCAGCAGGCCGATCACCGCCTCGACCACGAGGATCGCCGGCGTCGGCTTCAGCGGCACCGTGGCGATGAAGAAGCCGATCGTGACCAGGTCGAGCGTCATCAGCCCGTAGCGGAACCGCGCCGCGCGCCGGCTGCGTCCGGTATAGAGCTGACCCAGCGTTTCCTTCAGCGCCATTGCATCCCCGCCTGCGCGCCGAGGATGCCCGCAACCGCGCGGCTTGTCACGCCCGCAGCTACCAGCGGTCGGGGCCGCGCTCGGCGAATTGTGTCATCAGGAAATCGACGAAGGCGCGCACCTTCGGCTGGGTGAAGCGCCCCGGCGGATGCACGGCGAAGATGCCCAGCCGGGTCTGCGGCAGGTCGGGGATGACGTCGACGACCTCACCCCGTTCCATCGCCGCGTGGTAGAGGAAGCTCGGCAGATAGGCGATGCCGAGCCCGCGGATCGCGGCGTTCATCAGCGACTGACCGTCATTGACCGACAGCAGCCCCGAGCCGCGCACCTGCCGCTCCTCGCCCGAGGGGCCGATCAGCCGCCAGAGATTGGCGCCGGCGTTGTTGCCGTGATGCAGGAGCCGGTGCTGCGACAGATCCTCGATCCGCTGCGGCCGGCCGTGGTGCTGCAGGTAGCTCGGCGAGGCGACGAGCCGCCGCGTCGTTTCGGTGATCTTGTGGCTGCGCAGGCTCGAATCCTCGGCCTCGCCCACCCGCACGGCCATGTCGAACCCTTCCGAGATGAGTTCCACATAGCGGTTGTTGAGCACCATCTGAACGCTGACATCGGGGCAGTCGGCGAAGAAGGCATCGAGCACCGGCGAGAGCAGCGTGACGCCGAAATCGGTCGCCACCGACAGCCGCAGGACGCCCGAGGGCGCGGACTGCATCGCGCTCACGATCCGGTCCGCCTCGCCGGCATCGGTTAGCACGCGCCGCGCCCGGTCATAATAGACCAGCCCGATCTCGGTCGGGCTGACGCGCCGGGTGGTGCGGTTGAGAAGCCGCGCCCCCAGCCGGGCCTCGAGCGAGGAGACATGCTTGGAGACGGCCGATTTCGACATGCCCAGCTTGCGGGCCGCGTCGGTGAAGCCGCCATGGTCCACCACGGCCGCGAAGGCCTCCATCTCGGTCAAACGGTCCATGAGCGCTCTGTGCTGATTCCGGAAACAACGTGTTTCCGTTAGACCGTTCAATTCGGGCATCATTAAGAGCGGGTCGCGGCATGGTTAAGGCAAGATCAAGACAATTTTCGGCCATTTTGCCGTATTTGCCCCAATCTTGCCACAATTCGTCACGCCAGCGACGCGGGCACGCCGCGACCGTGCCGGAATGACACCGCGCCGGGGTCAGAGAATCGCCGCGAGTCGCGCGCCCTGGTCGATGGCGCGCTTGGCGTCGAGTTCGGCGGCGACATCGGCGCCGCCGATCACGTTAACGCGTTTACCATGTTCCGCCAGCCGGTCGGCGAGGCCGCGCAGGCTTTCCTGCCCGGCGCAGAGCACGATCGTGTCGACCTCGAGCAGTTCCTCGCCCTTCTCGGTCGCGATGACGATGCCGTCTGCGGTGATCGCGCGGTACTCGACCCCGCCCAGCATCCGCACGCCGCGCGCGGCGAGGCTGGCGCGGTGGATCCAGCCGGTCGTCTTGCCCAGCCGCTTGCCCGGCTTCTCGGCCTTGCGCTGCAGCAGCGTGACCGCGCGCGCGGGGGGGGGCGGCGCGGGCTCGGCCAGCCCGCCGGGCCGCTCGGCGGGGTCGGTCACGCCCCATTCGCGCTTCCATTCCTCGAGGTGCAGCGTCGGGCTCTCGCCCGCATGCGTCAGGAACTCGGCGACGTCGAAGCCGATTCCGCCGGCGCCGACGATGGCGACGCGGGCGCCGACCGCCGCCCCGCCCCTGAGCACGTCGACATAGTTCACCACGTTCGGCGCGTCCTGGCCCGGGATCCGCGGATCGCGCGGGCTGACGCCGGTGGCGACGATCACCTCGTCGAAGCCGAAGAGCGCCTCCGCCCCGGCCTCGGCGCCCAGCCGGACCTCGACGCCGGCGCCGCGGACCATGCGCTCGAACCATTCGACCAGCCCGTGGAACTCCTCCTTGCCGGGGATCACGCGCGCCATGTTGAGCTGCCCGCCGATCCGGTCGTCACGCTCGTATAGCGTCACCCGGTGCCCGCGCTGCGCGGCGACCAGCGCCGCCATCAGCCCGGCGGGCCCGGCGCCGACGACGGCGACGGCCTTCGGCGTCGCGGCGGGCAGGTAGTTCAACTCGGTCTCGTAGGCCGCGCGTGGATTGACCAGGCAGGTCGAGATCTTGCCGGCGAATGTGTGGTCGAGGCAGGCCTGGTTGCAGGCGATGCAGGGCGCGATCTCGTCCGCCCGTCCCTCGGCGGCCTTCCGGACGAACTCGGCATCGGCCAGGAACGGCCGCGCCATCGAGACCATGTCGGCGCAGCCCTCGGCCAGCACCGCCTCGGCCACCTCGGGCGTGTTGATCCGGTTCGAGGTGATGACGGGGATGCCCACCTCGCCCATCAGCTTTTGCGTCACCCAGGCGAAGGCGCGGCGGGGCACGGATGTCGCGATGGTCGGGATGCGCGCCTCGTGCCAGCCAATGCCGGTGTTGAGGATCGTCGCCCCCGCCGCCTCGATCGCACCAGCCAGCCGCAGGATCTCGTCCCAGCGCTGCCCGTTCGGCACCAGGTCGAGAAGCGAGATGCGGTAGATGATGATGAAATCCGGCCCCACCGCCGCGCGCACGCGCTTCACGACCTCGACCGCCAGGCGCATGCGGTTGGCGTAGTCGCCGCCCCAGCGGTCGGTCCGGCGGTTGGTGTGCAGGCTCAGGAACTGGTTGATGAAATAGCCCTCCGACCCCATGACCTCGACCCCGTCATAGCCGGCCGCGCGGGCGCGGGTGGCGGCGGTGGCGAAATCGGCGATCTGCTTCTCGATCCCCGCCTCGTCGAGCTCGCGCGGCACGAAGGGCGCGATCGGCGCCTTGATCGCCGAGGCGCTGACGCATTCCTTGCCATAGGCGTAGCGGCCCGCATGCAGGATCTGCATGGCGATCCGTCCGCCCGCGTCGTGCACCCGGTCGGTGACGATCCGGTGGTTGGCGATGTCCTGGTCGGTGAACAGCCCCGCCGCGCCGGGAAAGACCGCGCCCTCGGTATTCGGCGCCATGCCGCCGGTGACGATCAGCGCCGCGCCCCCCGCCGCGCGCTCGGCGTAGTAGGTGGCCACCCGCTGCCAGTCGCCGCGCTCCTCGAGCCCGGTATGCATCGAGCCCATCAGCACCCGGTTGGGCAGGGTCACGAAGCCCAGGTCGAGGGGCGCGAGCAGATGCGGATAGGGCGTCGTGTTCATGGCGGGCCTCCGGGGCTGCGGTTGGCGGGCAGGGTTACGGGACGCAGGGGCTTTGTCACGCCGAACCTTGCGTCAGCCGGGATTGGCGGCGCGCATCCGGGTGGTGAAGTCGCGCAGGATAGAGAGCCCGGCAGCCGGCGCGCCGGCCGCGCCGGATGCGTCGAGCACCGAGAGCGACACGACCCGGCCGCCGACCGGCAGGATGGCGCGCCAGTAGTCCGGCGCGAAGGCCTCGGGCGAGCCGGCATCGTGGATCCTGAGCCAGATCGCCCCGTCCTCGATCGTTGCCGCGTCGATGCGCACGTCCTCGGCGCGGCCGGCGCGGCTCAAATGCCCGCGCCCGGTCTCGCCGGTGACGGCCTGCATCAGCGCCGCCAGGTTCTCCGCCCCGGTCGCCGCCTCGGACGGCAGCGCGGTGACGGTCGCGCCGAGGACCGGGCGCCGCCGCTCGGCCGGGCGGCAGCGGACCATAAGCACGAAGGCCTCCCGCTCGCCCTCGACGGTCGAGGAGGTGTCGACGCAATAGCCCTCGGGCCCGGTCACGGTCAGCGCGCCGCCCAGCACGGTGACCAGCGCCGGCCCCGGCGTCGCGTCGCGGGCGGAAAAGCGCGACAGCGGCGCCGATTCGAAGCAGCCCGCCAGGAACAGGACCAGCGCGGCCGGAAGCCAGAGCCCCCGCCCGGCGCGCCCTTCAGATGTCCATGTAGACATGCGCCTCGGCGCCCCCGCCGGGATGCGTCACCGCGCCCTGGCGCGCGCCGCCGACGAGCTGCGCGTATTTCCACAGCGCCCCGGTGGCGTAGATCGTCGGCCGCGGCCCCTTCCACTCGGCCTTGCGCCGGGTAAGCTCCTCGTCCGAAAGGTCGACCGAAAGCTCCCCCTTGATCGCGTCGATGGTGATCATGTCGCCATCCCGCAGCAGCGCGATCGGCCCGCCATGCGCCGCCTCGGGTCCGACATGGCCGACGCAGAAGCCCCGCGTCGCGCCGGAAAAGCGCCCGTCGGTGATCAGCGCCACCTTCTTGCCGCGCCCCTGGCCCGAGATCGCCGCCGTGGTGGCCAGCATCTCGCGCATGCCGGGGCCGCCGGCGGGGCCCTCGTTGCGGATCACGATGACCTCGCCATCGCGGTACTCGCGCGCCTTGACCGCGGCGAAGGCGTCCTCCTCGCTCTCGAAGACGCGCGCCGGACCGGTGAAGACCTGCTCCTCGGCGGCCATGCCGGCGACCTTCACGATGGCGCCGTCGGGGGCGAGGTTGCCCTTCAGCCCGACCACGCCGCCGGTCTGGGTGATCGGCGTCGCGGCGGGGTAGATGACGCGCCCGTCGGCATCGTGCTCGATACGGTCCAGTTCCTCGCCCATCGTGCGTCCGGTGGCGGTGATGCAGTCCTCGTGCATGAGCCCGATCTTGCGCAGCTCCTTCATCACCACGGGCACGCCGCCGACCTCGTAGAGGTCCTTGGCGACGTATTTCCCGCCCGGCTTCAGGTCGACGAAATAGGGCGTGTCGTGGAAGATGTCGCAGACATCGAAGAGATCGAAGTCGATCCCCGCCTCGTGCGCGATCGCCGGCAGGTGCAGGCCGGCATTGGTCGAGCCGCCGGTGCAGGCCACGATCCGCGCGGCGTTTTCCAGCGACTTGCGGGTGACGATGTCGCGGGCGCGGATGTTGCGCTCGATCAGGTTCATCACCGCCTCGCCCGAGGCCTCGCCGTACTGGTCGCGGCTCTCGTAGGGCGCGGGGGCGCCCGAGGAATTGGGCAGCGCGAGCCCCAGCGCCTCGGAAACGCAGGCCATCGTGTTCGCCGTGAACTGCCCGCCGCAGGCGCCCGCCGAGGGGCAGGCGACGCGCTCGAGGATCGCGAGTTCGGCGTCCGAGTAGTTGCCCGCCTGGTGCTTGCCCACCGCCTCGAACACGTCCTGCACGGTCACGTCCTGCCCGTGCAGCCGCCCCGGCAGGATCGAGCCGCCATAGATGAAAACCGAGGGCACGTTGAGCCGCACCATCGCCATCATCATCCCCGGCAGCGACTTGTCGCAGCCCGCCAGCCCCACGAGCGCATCGTAGCAATGCCCGCGCATGGTCAGCTCGACCGTGTCGGCGATCGCGTCGCGCGAGGCGAGCGACGAGCGCATCCCCTCGTGCCCCATCGCGATCCCGTCGGTGACCGTGATCGTGGTGAACTCGCGCGGCGTGCCGCCCTGCTTCTTCACCCCCATCTTCACCGCCTGCGCCTGGCGGTTGAGCGCGATGTTGCAGGGCGCGGCCTCGTTCCAGCAGGTGGCGACGCCGACCCAGGGCTGGTGGATCTCCTCCTCGGAAATCCCCATGGCGTAGAAATACGAACGGTGCGGCGCGCGCGCCGGGCCCTCGGTCACATGGCGGCTGGGCAGTTTCGACTTGTCGAACCGCTGGCTGGTCATCGCATCCCCTCCCGGCAATAGGCTGGACGAAGGGATAGCGAAGCGGCC
>SLPP01000023.1 GCA_007131945.1 Paracoccaceae bacterium
CGAGGAGGCGGCGCCGGGCGAGGCGCGGCTGACCGCGCGGCTCGCCCCCGACGTCCGCGCGGCGCGGCTCTGGGCCGATCTCGCCGCCGATCTCGCCGCCCGCGCCCGCGCCGGCAAGGCGGTCAACCTTGACCCTGCCGCGCTGGTCATCGATATGTTCCTGCGCATGGAAGACACGGCCAGGACCCTGGCCCGATGAGGCCGGGATGAGCGCGCCGGAAATCGTCGACAGCCACACGCATCTGGACTTTCCCGATTTCGCGGGCGAGCTCGACGCGGTGATCGCGCGCGCCCGCGCCGCCGGGGTCACGCGGATGGTGACGATCTGCACGAGGCTCGCCAACGAGCCCGCCGTGCGCGCCATCGCCGAACGCTTCGACGGCGTCTTCTACGCCGTCGGCACGCATCCGATGAGCGTGGCGAAGGAGCCGATGGCGACGGTCGAGGAACTGGAACGGCTGTCGCGGCATCCGAAATGCGTCGGCATCGGCGAGAGCGGGCTCGACTACCACTACACCGCCGAGAGCGCCGCGGCGCAGCAGGAAAGCCTGGCGGTGCATGTCGAGGCGGCGCGCCGGACCGGCCTGCCGCTGATCATCCATGCCCGCGCGGCGGATGCCGACATGGCGCGGATCCTCGCCGAGGAGCACGCAAGCGGCGTCTACGATTGCGTCATGCACTGCTATTCCTCGGGCGCCGATCTGGCGCGCACGGCGCTCGATCTGGGCTTCTACCTCTCGGCCTCGGGGATCGCGGCCTTTCCGAAGGCGGACGAGCTGCGCGCGATCCTCGCCGCCGCGCCGGTCGAGCGCATCCTGGTCGAGACCGACGCGCCCTATCTCGCCCCGCCGCCGCATCGCGGCAAGCGCAACGAGCCGGCCTACACGGCGCATACCGCGCGCGCCATCGCCGGGCTCTGGGGGCTGGACTATGCCGCCTTCGCGGCGCAGACGAGCGCGAATTTCGACCGGCTCTTCGCCAAGGCCGCGGCGGCCCCGGGGGCGGGATGAGCGACCGGCTGCGGGCGACGATCCTCGGCTGCGGCTCCTCCGGCGGGGTGCCGCGGCTGGGCGGCGAATGGGGCGAATGCGACCCGCGGGACCCGAAGAACCGGCGCCGGCGCTGCTCGCTGCTGCTCGAGCGGATCGGGCCGGGCGGGACGACGCGGGTCCTGATCGACACCTCGCCCGACATGCGCGCGCAGCTGCTCGACGCCGGGATCGGCGCGCTCGACGCGGTGGTCTACACGCACAGCCATGCCGACCACGTGCACGGGATCGACGACCTGCGCCAGATCGTCTTCAACATGCGCAAGCGGCTGCCGGTCTGGGCCGACGCGCCGACGCAGGAGGCGCTGCTGGCGCGCTTCGGCTATGCCTTCGTGCAGCCCGCCGGCTCGCCCTATCCGCCGATCCTCGACCTCTACACGATCGACGGCACCTTCGGCATCGACGGGGCGGGCGGCGCGATCGCGCTCACGCCCTTCCGGGTCAATCACGGCAGCATGGACGCGCTGGGCTTCCGCATCGGCCCGCTGGCCTATCTGCCCGACGTGCTGCGCATTCCCGAGGATGCCTGGACGCATCTGCAGGGACTCGACTGCTGGATCGTCGACGCGCTGCGCCGCCGGCCGCACCCGACGCATGCGCATCTGGACCTGACGCTGGAATGGATCGAGCGCGCCCGGCCGGTGCGCGCGGTGCTGACCAACATGCATGTCGATCTCGACCATGCCACGGTCGAGGCCGAGACGCCGGCGCATGTCACGCCGGCCCATGACGGGATGGTGCTGGAGTTCGCGCTGTGACCGGTCACGGGGGCGCACCGGGCGACCCCATCGAGGGGTCCCCCGGCGCCGGGCGGCCTGCGGCCCCCCGAAGAGGCGCCTGAGCGATGCAGGCGCTCGTCGATGTCATCCTGCCGGTCTTCCTCGTCGTCGCCTTCGGCTACGGCGTCGTCTGGCGCGGCTGGATGGGCGCGGGCACGATCGACGCGCTGATGAAGTACACGCAGAACTTCGCCATCCCCTGCCTGCTGTTCCTGGCCATCGCCCGGCTGGACCTGAGCGCCGAGTTCGGCTGGCGGCTCCTGGCGAGCTTCTATGCCGGCTCGGTCCTCGGCTTCCTCGCCGGACTTCTGGGCGCGCGCTACCTCTTCGGCCGCGACTGGGAGGACGCGGTCGCGGTGGGCTTCATCGGGCTCTTCTCGAACTCGGTGCTGCTGGGCCTGCCGATCACCGAGCGCGCCTATGGCGCCGACGCGCTGGGCGCCAACTACGCGATCATCGCGCTGCATTCGCCGGTCTGCTACATCATCGGCATCACCGCGATGGAGGCGGTTCGCGCGCGCGGCATGGGGCTGGGGGTGACGCTGCTGCGCTCGGCGCGCGGCGTTCTCAGCAACGCGCTGGTGATCGGGATCGCGCTGGGCGCGGCGGTGAACCTGACCGGCCTGCCGCTGCCCGGGGTGATGTGGGAGGCCTTGGAGATGGTCGCCCGCACCGGGCTGCCGGTGGCGCTGTTCGGGCTTGGCGGGGTGCTCTACCAGTACCGACCCGAGGGCGATCTGCGGCTCATCGCCTATGCCTGCGCGATCTCGCTCGTCATGCATCCGGCGATCACCTGGACGCTGGGCACGTCGCTCGATCTGACCGAGGCGCAGTTCCGCTCGGCGGTGGTGACGGCAGCGATGGCGCCGGGGGTCAACGCCTATGTCTTCGCCAACATGTACGGCCGCGCCCGCCGCGTCGCCGCCTCGAGCGTGCTGCTCGGCACCGCCGCCTGCATCCTGACCGCCTGGGCCTGGATGACGGCGCTCGGCTGAGGGATTGATTTCGCGCAAGGTGGCGCGGCGGGGAGCGTGGTAACCTTCATCGATTCGGAGGAGCCTGCCATGATCAACGAGAACGACATCCTCGACATGACCTGCCTGACCCGGGCCGAGATAGCCGCGATCGCCGAGCACGAGCATATCGACGACGTCACGGCGGCCGAGATGGGCGAATACATGATGCACATCCATCACGGGCCGCAACGCGTGCAGATGATGATCTGCGAGGATATCCAGGCCGCGCTCCGTGCCGACGACCTGCCCCATGCCCGCGCGCTCTACAAGACGCTCAAGGAATTCCTCGCCGCCCATCCCGAGGCGCTGCGCGGCAATATCTGAGCCGGCATCCGCCGAACCCGGCCCGTGCGGCTGGGCGCGGCGGGTTGCGCCGCGACCGGGGCGCCGGTATCGCCATTCCGGCTTGCACGCGCCCCGCCGCCTGACCTAGGGTTGCGCCGA
>SLPP01000164.1 GCA_007131945.1 Paracoccaceae bacterium
GACACCCATGAAGGTACTCGTGCCTGTGAAGCGGGTGATCGACTACAACGTCAAGGTCCGGGTGAAGGGCGATGGCAGCGGGGTCGATCTGGCGAACGTCAAGATGTCGATGAACCCCTTCGACGAGATCGCCGTCGAGGAGGCGATCCGGCTCAAGGAGAAGGGCGCCGCCTCCGAGGTCGTCGCCGTCTCGATCGGCGTCAAGCAGGCGCAGGAGACGCTGCGCACCGCGCTCGCCATGGGCGCCGACCGGGCGATCCTGATCGTCGCCGCCGACGACGTGCATACCGACATCGAGCCGCTCGCCGTCGCCAAGCTGCTGGCCGCGGTGGTCAAGGAGGAGGAGCCGGGCCTCGTCCTCGCCGGCAAGCAGGCGATCGACAACGACATGAACGCCACCGGCCAGATGCTCGCCGCGCTCCTCGGCTGGAGCCAGGCGACATTCGCCTCGGAACTGGCGATCGAGGGCGACCACGCGCTGGTCACGCGCGAGGTCGATGGCGGCATGCAGACGATCCGGGCGAAGATGCCCTGCATCGTCACCGTCGACCTGCGGCTGAACGAGCCGCGCTACGCCTCGCTGCCCAACATCATGAAGGCCAAGAAGAAGCCGCTCGACGAGAAGACGCCCGCCGATTACGGCGTCGATGTCGCGCCGCGGCTGACCGTGGTCAAGACCGCCGAGCCGCCGACGCGCAAGGCCGGGGTCAAGGTGGGCTCGGTCGACGAGCTGATCGCGAAACTCAAGGACGAAGCGGGGGTGATCTGATGGCTGTTCTGCTTCTGGGCGAGGTGACCGACGGGCACCTGAACCGCGATGCGACCGCCAAGGCGGTCACCGCGGCGAAATCGCTGGGCGAGGTGACGGTGCTCTGCGCCGGCGCGCGCGCCAGGGACGCCGCGGCCGAGGCGGCGAAGATCGAGGGCGTGGCGAAAGTGCTCTGCGCCGAGGATGCGAGCCTCGGCCACCGCCTCGCCGAGCCGACCGCGGCGCTGATCGTCAGCCTCGCCGGCGACTATTCCCACGTCCTGGCCCCTGCGACCACGGATGCCAAGAACGTCATGCCGCGGGTGGCGGCGCTTCTCGACGTGATGGTGATCTCGGACGTCTCGGGGATCGTCGATGCCGACACGTTCGAACGTCCGATCTATGCCGGCAACGCGATCCAGACGGTCAAGTCGGGCGACAAGGTCAAGGTCGTGACCATCCGCACCTCGACCTTCGACGCCGCCGGCGAGGGCGGCTCGGCCGCGGTCGAGGAGATCTCGGCGGCTGACAATCCCGGCCTCACCGAATGGGTCGAGGACAAGGTCGCGGCGACCGACCGGCCCGAGCTCACCTCGGCCGGGATCGTCGTCTCCGGCGGCCGCGGCGTCGGCTCCGAGGAAAGCTTCGAGATGATCGAGAAGCTCGCCGACAAGCTCGGCGCGGCGGTGGGCGCGTCCCGCGCGGCGGTCGACTCGGGCTACGCGCCGAACGACTGGCAGGTCGGCCAGACCGGCAAGGTGGTGGCGCCCAGTCTCTACATCGCCATCGGCATCTCGGGCGCGATCCAGCACCTGGCGGGGATGAAGGATTCCAAGGTCATCGTCGCCATCAACAAGGACGAGGAAGCGCCGATTTTCCAGGTCGCCGACTACGGCCTCGTCGCCGACCTCTTCCAGGCGGTGCCGGAGCTGACCGAAAAGCTCTGAACCGCTGACCGACGGATCAACGGCCCGCCCATCCGGCGGGCCGTTTTCATGGGCCGCGAGACGCGGCCATCGGGCTTGCGCCCGCGGCAGGGGCGCGCATAAGCTGCGCCGAACGGACGAGGGGACGGCGATGGATATCAAGACCGTGGGCGTGGTCGGCGCGGGCCAGATGGGCAACGGGATCGCGCATGTCTTCGCGCTGGCCGGGTTCGAGGTGCTCCTGAACGACATCAGCCAGGAGGCGCTCGACAAGGCGATGGCGCGGATCGAGAAGAACCTCGAGCGCCAGGTCAGCCGCGAGAAGATCAGCGAGGCCGAGAAGGCGGCCGCGCTGTCGCGCATCCGCACGACGACCACGCTGAGCGAGCTGGGCACCTCGGACCTGATCGTCGAATCCGCGACCGAACGCGAGACGGTCAAGCAGGCGATCTTCGAGGACCTGCTGCCGCACCTGAAGCCCGAGACGATCCTGACCACGAACACCTCGTCGATCTCGATCACGCGCCTGGCCACACGCACCGACCGCCCCGAGAAGTTCATGGGCTTTCATTTCATGAACCCGGTGCCGGTGATGCAGCTGGTCGAGCTCATCCGCGGCATCGCCACCGACGAGGCGACCTACAAGACGCTGCTGAAGGTGGTCGAGAAGCTGGGCAAGACCGCCGCCTCGGCCGAGGATTTCCCCGCCTTCATCGTCAACCGCATCCTGATGCCGATGATCAACGAGGCGGTCTACACGCTCTATGAGGGCGTCGGCAATGTCCGCTCGATCGACGAGTCGCTGAAGCTCGGCGCCAACCACCCGATGGGTCCGCTGGAACTGGCCGACTTCATCGGGCTCGACACCTGCCTTGCGATCATGAACGTCCTGCACGAGGGGCTCGCGGATACCAAGTATCGCCCCTGCCCGCTCCTGACGAAATATGTCGAGGCCGGCTGGCTCGGCCGCAAGACCCAGCGCGGCTTCTACGACTACCGAGGCGAGACGCCGGTGCCGACGCGCTGAGAAGCGCGGACCGGCGGGCGGTTCCGGCACCCCGGCGCGGCGCAGGTGCGCACGCGTGCGCAGTCCGGCAAGTCGTTGATCGGAAACTGAAATTCCTGGCCGTTAACCGCAACGAAAGGTGTGTGCGGTCACCCGGCGCGCGACGCAACAAACCTTCTGTTGTGGTTAATGGCGTCGATTTTCGCTATTTTTTCAATGTCTTGCCAAAGCGTCCGCGCGCGGACGCCCGGGACCGCCCGGGCGGCCACCCGGAGGCTCAGAACCCCTCGCCGAACCGGTCCTCGACCAGCTCGGCCAGCGCCGCAATCAGTTCCTCGGCCTGCGCGCCCTCGGTGCGCACCACGATCTCGGTCCCGCGCGAGGCGGCGAGCATCAGCAGCCCCATGATCGAATCGCCCGAGACGCTCATCCCGTCCTTCTCGACCTCGGCCTCGGCATCGAACTTCTCGACCACCTCGACGAACTTCGCCGAGGCGCGCGCGTGCAAGCCCTTCTCGTTGACGATCTTCAGGACGCGCTCGGCGCTCACGCGGTGTCCTCCCGGCCGGTGCCTCAGACCCCCCGGCCGCCCGACACCTCGATGCAGTTGATGTATTTCCGCCCGGCCTCGAGCGCGAGCGCGGTGGCCTCGGCTACCGTGAAATGGCGCGACTTGGCAAGCTTGATCAGCATCGGCAGGTTGGCGCCGTAGAGGATGCGGCGGTCGGGCGGCATGCAGGCGGGCAGCGACAGGTTCGACGGCGAACCGCCGAACATGTCGGTCACCACCAGCACGCCGTCGCCGGTATCGACCTCGTCGGCGGCGCGGATGATCTCGTCCTGCTTGGCGGCGCGGTCGTGGTCGTATTCGATGGCGATGGCGCGGATGCCCTCCTGCTTGCCGACGACATGCTCGACCGCGGCGAGATACTCGCGCGCCAGCCCCCCATGCGCGACAATGACGATACCGATCACGTCCCGGTTCCCGTTTCCGAAGCCGCCGCAGCCTGCAATTGCCGCTCCAGCTCCCTGTGTCTCTTTGACACCCGCCAGCCCTCGCCGGCAAGGGTGTCCGCCATCTTTTCGGCCATCGCGACCGACCTGTGTTTGCCGCCGGTGCAGCCGAAGGCCACGGTCAGGCTCGACTTGCCCTCGTCCACGAAAGCATCGAGCAGAGATGCCAACAGATCGTGTACGCGGTCGAAGAAGGGGGCGAATCGCGGATCGGCCTCGACATGCGCCACCACGCCCGGGTCGCGCCCGTCGCGTGCGCGCAGCTCGGGCTGCCAGTGCGGATTGGCCAGGAACCGGCAGTCGAAAACCATGTCGACGCCGCGCGGCAGGCCGCGCTTGTAGGAAAACGACTGCACCGACAGCGCCATCGGCTGCCCGGAAGGCGGCGCGAACCAGCGCACGAGTTCGGCCCGCAGCTGGTGCGGGGTCAGCGCCGAGGTGTCGACCAGCACGTCGGCGCGCTCGCGGATGGGCGCCAGCAGTTCCAGTTCGCGCTGCAGCCCGACCTGGGGCGGATCGCCGGGGCTGAGCGGATGGCGGCGCCGGGTTTCCGAGTAGCGCCGCAGCAGCACGTCAAGATCGCAGTCGAGATAGAGCAGCTCGCAGCGCATCTCGGCGTCGCGGTGCAACCGGTCACAGAGCTCGATCAGCGCCTCGGACGAGAAGTCGCGGTTGCGCACGTCGACGCCCAGCGCCAGGGGCCGCGGCAGCGGCGGTCCGTCCAGCAGCCTCGGGATCAGCGTCAGCGGCAGGTTGTCGATCGCCTCGAAGCCGAGATCCTCGAGCACGTTGATGGCCGAGGACCGCCCGGCCCCGGACGGGCCGCTGACAAGGACCACGGCGGCCGCGCGCTCGGGATCGTGGGACATGAAAGGCGCCTCCGTTCACGCCTTGGGATTCACTTCTGCAACATAATGCCGCAACGCAGCAATAAAAGCATCTCCATTTGCTGCGGGCAGTAGCGGAAGGGTCACACCTTCGAGATCATGCATGGTTTCGGGCGGCATCCGCGCCGGGCCCGGCGCGGCCAGATCGACGACCAGCCGGAGCTGCACGAGGCGCAGCGGCAGCAGCCGGACGATGCCCAGCCCGCGCGCCTCGACCAGCCCGGCGATCGCGCGCGGCGCGCACGCGAAGAGCCGCCCGCCCTTCGCCATGACGATCGTCCGGTCGTCGGCGACAAGCTGGGCGCCGGCGCCGATCAGCCGCAGCGCCAGCGTCGACTTGCCCGATCCCGAGGGCCCGAGGATGAGGATGCCGCCGGCGCGGCCGAAGGCCACGGTCGAGGCATGCAGGATCGTCACCGCCGGCTCACAGCGGCAGTCCGACGACGAATCGCGCGCCCAGCGGCGGCGAGCCCGCCTCGGCCTCGGCGGCGCGGATGTTCTCGGCCCAGATGACACCGCCATGCGCCTCGACGATCTGCTTCGAGATCGCCAGTCCCAGCCCGGAATGGTTGCCGAACTGGCTCTCGGGCCGTTCCGAGTAGAAGCGCCTGAAGATCTTGTCGAGCGCGGCGTCGGGGATGCCCGGCCCGGTATCCTCGACCACGACGAGGGCGCGGTTGGCCCGCTTGCGCGCCCAGACGCGCACCGCATCGCCCTCCTGGCAGAACGAGATCGCGTTCGAGATCAGGTTGACGAAGACCTGTGCCAGCCGCGCCTCCAGCCCCTGGATGACGATCGGCTCGGCGGGCAGCTCGATCAGGAACTCGATGCCCCTGCCCTCGGCCTCCTGCGCCAGGTGCCGGCTAAGCGCCTCGAGCGTGCGGCACAGATCGAAGGTCTCCTCGGTCTCCTTGACCAGCTCGCTGTCGAGCCGCGAGGCGTTCGACGTGTCCGAAATCAGCCGGTCGATGCGCCGCACATCGTGCTCGATCACCTCGAGAAGCCGCGCGATCTGGTCCTCGCGCTTGGTCATGCGCAGCGCGCCGACCGCCGAGCGCAGGCTGGCGAGCGGGTTCTTGATCTCGTGCGCGACATCGGCCGCGAACTGCTCGTTCGCCTCGATCCGGTCGTAGAGCGCCGAGACCATGCCGCGCATGGCGACCGAGAGCCGGCCGATCTCGTCGGGCCGGCCGGCGAGGTCGGGGATGCGCACGCGCTCGGGGCTGATCCGGCGCACCTGCCGGTCGCGGCCCAGCTCGGCGGCGGTGGCGAGGTCGGCGAGCGGATTGGCGATGGTCGAGGCGAGCACGAGGCTCAGCCCGACCGAGACGAGGAGCGCGACGACGAACATCTGCAGCACCTGCTCGCGCTCGGCGCGCAGGGTCTGGGCCAGCTCGCGCGGCACCTGCCGCAGCACAAGGACCGAGTCGGGCGCGCCGCCGGCCAGCACCGGGGTCGCGACCAGCATGCGCAGCTCCGCCCCCTGCTGGACGATCCGGCTGGCGCCGATCCCGCGCATCGCGCCGGGAAAGAGCGCGGCGATCACCTCGGCATCCGACGGTGGCGGCCGCGGCGTCGGGGCGATCGCGGCGAAACCGGTCCACAGCGCCTCGAGCGCGTCGCTGATCACCGTGCGCCGCGCGCCCCGGGCGCCATTGGCATGCTCCGCCCCGGCATGGCGGAAGGCGATCTCGCCGCGCGCGTCGAAGAGCAGCAGCTCGGTTCCGGCCGGAAGCCGCAGCGCGGCGAGCGCGCGCAGCCGCGCCGGTTCCTCGCTCGCCGCCAGCATGTCTGACAGCGCCTCGGCCTGGGCGCGCAAGGCCGCCTCGTGCTGGCGCAGGAGCGTGTCGCGAAAGGGATTGGTGAACAGCACGCCGGCGGCGAGCAGCACGAGGGCGAGCATGTTGAACAGGATGATCCGCCGCGCCAGCGGCGAGCGGAACAGCGCAAGCAGCCCGCGCCGGGCGCGTCGGTTGCGCAGCTCGGCCTCGACGCTGCCGGGCGGGCGCATCCAGTCGTCGCCCAGAACGATCTCGGTTTCCGGCGTCGCCGTCTGTCTGATCACCTCTGCCTCGCCGACCTTCTGTCGTGGGTTAGGGCGCGCTTTCGTGCCGCCCGGCGACCTCGTCTCAGGCCTCGTTGTAGCGGTAGCCGATGCCGTAGAGCGTCTCGATCGAGGCGAAATCGGGATCGACCGCGCGCAGCTTCTTGCGCAGACGCTTGATATGGCTGTCGATCGTGCGGTCGTCGACATAGACCTGGTCGTCATAGGCCACGTCCATCAGCTGGTCGCGGCTCTTGACGAAGCCGGGGCGCTGCGCCAGCGCCTGCAGGAGCAGGAACTCGGTCACCGTCAGCGTCACGTCCTCGCCCCTCCAGGTAACCGCGTGGCGCAGCGGGTCCATGCTCAGGCTGCCGCGCACCATGACCCGGGTCTCCTCGGTGGTGCCGACCTCGCCGGTCTCGACCGCCTGCTGGCGGCGCAGGATCGTCCGGATCCGCTCGAGCAGCAGCCTTTGCGAGAAGGGTTTCTTGACATAGTCGTCGGCGCCCATGCGCAGGCCCAGAACCTCGTCGATCTCGTCATCCTTCGAGGTCAGGAAGATCACCGGCATATGCGTCTTCTGCCGCAGCCTCTGCAGCAGCTCCATGCCGTCCATCCGGGGCATCTTGATGTCGAGGACCGCCATGTCCGGCAGGCGCCGGTTGAAGGCGTCGAGTGCCGACTGGCCGTCGTTGTAGGTATCCACCTCGAAGCCCTCCGCCTCGAGCGAGATCGACACCGAGGTGAGGATGTTCCGGTCGTCGTCAACTAAAGCAATACGCGACATCGGCTCGTCCTTGTTTCGCCAAGGTTGATTATCCACCGTTTAGGCCGGTTTTTGTTCTGGCAATCAACCGAATACTCGTCCGAAGCCCGAGCTTAGGCGCAATTGTGTCACCAAATCCCTTATTTCCGCCACGTTGCGCCGCCTCCCGCGCAGTTTGCGATAACAGCAGGCTGGTTGCGCTAACTCGTGACCTCGCGCCTGTTCCAACATGGAAATGCCATGATATAGCCGCTTCAGACGGCCAGTCGTCGACGGGCCGGCGGCGCCTGCGGGCGGTGGTGGAGGATCTCCCGGCCCCGACGGCCGGGCAGCAGGAGCGAGTGCATGACTTCAGGACGCGTGAATCCCCGACACAGGCTCGAGGATCAGGGGCTGACCGGGCTCGGCGCGGTCGCCTACAACCTGATCGAACCGGCGCTGATCCAGGCGGCGCTCACCCGCGGCGAGGGCACGCTGGGCCGCGGCGGCGCCTTCCTCGTCGCCACCGGCAAGTTCACCGGCCGCTCGCCGAAGGACAAGTTCGTCGTCCGCACCCCCGCGGTCGAACACAAGATCTGGTGGGAAAACAACGCGCCGATGGCGCCCGACGCCTTCGCGCGGCTGCATGCCGACATGCTGGCGCATCTGAAGGGACGCGACGTCTTCGTCCAGGACCTGCATGCCGGCGCTGATCCCGAACACCGGCTCAACGTGCGCGTGGTGACCGAGCTTGCCTGGCACGGGCTCTTCATCCGCCACCTGCTGCGCCGGCCCGCGCGCGAGGATCTCGACAGCTTCGTTTCGGACTGGACGATCATCAACTGCCCGTCCTTCAAGGCCGACCCCGGCCGCCACGGCTGCCGGTCCGAGACCGCGATCGTGCTCGACTTCGACGCCAAGCTGATCCTGATCGCCAACACCGCCTATGCCGGCGAGAACAAGAAGTCGGTCTTCACTCTCCTGAACTACCTGCTGCCCGAGAAGGGCGTGATGCCGATGCACTGCTCGGCCAATCACGCGATCGGCGATCCCAGTGATTCGGCGGTCTTCTTCGGCCTTTCCGGCACCGGCAAGACGACGCTCAGCCAGGACCCGTCGCGGGTGCTCATCGGCGATGACGAGCATGGCTGGTCGGACAGCGGCGTGTTCAATTTCGAGGGCGGCTGCTACGCCAAGACCATCAACCTCGATCCCCGCGCCGAGCCCGAGATCCACGCCACCACCGCCCGCTTCGGCTCGGTGGTCGAGAACATGGTCTTCGACCCCGAGACGCTGGAGCTCGATTTCGATGACGACAGCCTGACGGCGAACACCCGCGTCGCCTATCCGCTGGAAGCGATCTCGAACGCCTCGACCTCGTCGATTGGCGGGCATCCGAAGAACGTCATCATGCTGACCTGCGACGCTTTCGGCGTGCTGCCGCCGATCGCGCGGCTGAGCCCGGCGCAGGCGATGTACCACTTCCTGTCGGGCTTCACCTCTAAGGTCGCCGGCACCGAGCGCGGCGTGACCGAGCCCGAACCGACCTTCTCGACCTGCTTCGGCGCCCCCTTCATGCCGCGCCGGCCCGAAGTCTACGGCAAGCTCCTGCAGGAAAAGATCCGCCAGCACGGCGCGACCTGCTGGCTGGTCAATACCGGCTGGACCGGCGGCGCCTACGGCACCGGGGCGCGGATGCCGATCAAGGCCACGCGGGCGCTGCTGACCGCGGCGCTCAACGGCTCGCTCAACGCCGCCGAGTTCCGCAAGGACGCGAATTTCGGCTTCGAGGTGCCGGTCGCCGTGCCCGGGGTCGAGGCCGAACTGCTCGATCCGCGCCGTACCTGGGCCGACCCGGCGGCCTACGACGCGCAGGCGCGCAAGCTGGTGGCGATGTTCGCCGAGAACTTCGCCCAGTACGCGCCGCATATCGACGACGATGTCCGCGCCGCCGCGATCGGCTGAACGCGGCTTGCGGCGCGGCGCGGCACTCCTCGCCGGCGCCGCGCTTCTCGTCATGCCGGCGCTCGCCGGCGCGCAGCCGCCGCTGCGCCTCTCACCCCTTGTCGAGGATCTCGAACGCGGGCTTTTCTGCGCCACCGACGAGGGCAGCCGGATGGAGGCGCCGGATACCGAGTTCGGCTGGATCCACATCCCCGAGGAGCCGGTCGCGATGCGCCTTCCGGGCACCACCGTGCCGGCGGTCCTCGGACTCGGCTTCGGCATCGAATACCTGATCGGCGGCACCGACCCGGTGCCGATCCGCTACGAGATCGCGCATCCGCCGATGCCGCCCTCGGGCCGGGTGCAGCAGAGCTGGGAGGCCTGGGTCTTCGGCGGCGAACCCGAGGTCGTCTTCTTCCAGTTCGATATCGACGCCGAACTGCTGCCCGGCCGCTGGTCCTTCGCCGCTTTCGCCGGTGACAAGGAGCTCTTCTTCGCCGCCTTCGACATCGTCATCCCCGAGGCGGCGCCGAATCTCGCCGGTCTCTGCGCCGGCGGCGAGCTGCTCACCCTCAACCGGTGATCGCGCGCCGCAACAGGTTCGCGGCGACCACGATCAGCACGATCAGCGTCCAGCGGCGAAAGCGCGCCTGGTCCAGCCGGTCCTGCAGGCGAAAGCCCAGCCACATGCCCAGCGCCGCCGGCACGATCAGCGCCGCCGACAAGGGCAGCGTCACCGCGTTCAGGAGCCCCGAGCCCAGATGCGCCGCGGTCAGCGCCACCGCCCCGATCATGAAGACGACGCCGAGGACGCGCACCATCTCGGCCTTCTCGGCGCGCACGGCGAGCAGGTAGAGGATCACCGGCGGCCCCCAGATCCCCGAGATCCCGCCATAAAGCCCGCCGATCAGCCCCAGCCCGTATTCCCAGACGCCGCGCAGCCGCGGCTTGATCACCGGCGCCCAGCCGGAAAGCTGCAAGAGCGCGAAACCCATCACCGGCACGCCAAGGAGCGCGAAGAAGACCTGCTGCGGCAGGACCAGCGCGAAGGGCGCCGAGACGACGATGCCGATGCAGGTCATGGCGACGATCCGCCAGTATTTCAGCCCCGAGTCCCAAGCCGGCCGGAACCCGAAGCGGAAGGACTGGTGCATGTTCGTCGTCAGCACCGACAGGATCAGCGCGGCGAGCGCGGTGTCGGGCGGCATGAAGCTCGACAGCCCGGCGATCATGATCAGCGGCATGGCGAAACCCACCGCCCCCTTGACGAATCCGGCAAAGATCGTCACCGCGCAGGCCAGCAGGAAGCCCCCGCCGGTCAGCCCGCCAAAGAGCAGGTCCATGCGTCCCTCCGTTCCCGGCGGTGATAGCGCGACGCCGGGGCGGCCGCACGGGGAAAATCGCCACGACATTTTCCTGCTTGAAAGCGCCGCCCCCAGAATTAATGTTGCGCTGCACCTGCAAAAGCCCTAGTTCCGGGCCAGCCCGCAAGGAGAGACGCATGTCCCATGATGGCCAGGACATTCCCGCCCGCAACCCTGTTCTCGAGGATCTGACCGCCCGGGTGGACGAGGCGCTGCCGGCGCTCGACGCGCTGCTCGAACGGGCACGCGCCACCGTCCATGCCCGCGTCGCCCCCGGCGGCAGGGTCAGTAGCGCCGCGCTCGAGGCGCATCAGCGCGCCGCCCACGGGCTCGCCTGGCTCGCCACCTATGTCGAGAGCCTGCGCCAGATCCAGGCCTGGGCCGCGCGGCTCGCCGAGGCCGGGCAGTTCGGCGAGATGGAGGCGCTGATCCTGCAGATCGGCTTCGCCGAATACCTCGGCCAGATCGCCGGCGGCCTGCCGATGTCGCAGGGCGAGATCCTGCGCCCCGCCGACATGGGCCTCGCGCCCGAGGACATTGCCGATTTCCACAGCCCCGCCGTGGCCGCGCTGATGGCCGGCAACATGCCCGAGGCCCGCACCGCGCTCGTCGCGCTGATGCGCGAGAATGCCGGCCGGGCGAGCTTCGGCGCCACCGGGCTCGACGACGAGCTCGAGATGATCCGCGACCAGTTCCGCCGCTTCGCCGACGAGAAGGTGGCGCCGCATGCCCATGACTGGCACCTCGAGGACCAGCTCATTCCGATGCAGATCATCGGGCAACTCGCCGAGATGGGCGTCTTCGGCCTGACCATCCCCGAGGAATTCGGCGGCCTGGGTCTGAGCAAGGCGTCGATGGTCGTGGTCTCCGAGGAACTCAGCCGCGGCTATATCGGCGTCGGCTCCCTCGGCACCCGCTCCGAGATCGCCGCCGAGCTGATCCTGTGCGGCGGCACCGACGACCAGAAGGCGCAGTGGCTGCCGAAACTCGCCTCGGGCGAGATCCTGCCCACCGCCGTCTTCACCGAGCCCAATACCGGCTCCGACCTCGGCGCGCTGCGCACCCGGGCGGTGCGCGACGGCGAGGACTGGGTGATCACCGGCAACAAGACCTGGATCACCCATGCCGCGCGCACCCATGTGATGACGCTGCTCGCCCGGACCGAGCCCGAGACGACCGACTATCGCGGGCTTTCCATGTTCCTCGCCGAAAAGACGCCGGGCACCGACGACGCCCCCTTCCCCGATGACGGCATCACCGGCGGCGAGATCGAGGTGCTGGGCTATCGCGGCATGAAGGAATACGAGCTTGGTTTCGACGGCTTCCGCGTGCGTGGCGCGAACCTTCTCGGCGGGGTCACCGGCCAGGGCTTCAAGCAGCTCATGCAGACATTTGAATCCGCCCGCATCCAGACCGCCGCCCGCGCCATCGGTGTGGCTCAGAACGCGCTCGAACTCGGCCTGCGCTACGCCGAGGAGCGAAAGCAGTTCGGCAAGCCGCTGATCGCCTTCCCCCGCGTCGCCGACAAGCTGGCGATGATGGCGGTCGAGATCATGGTCGCGCGCCAGCTGACCTATTTCTCCGCCTGGCAGAAGGACCACGACCGCCGCTGCGACCTCGAGGCCGGCATGGCCAAGCTCCTTGCCGCCCGCGTCGCCTGGTCGGCCGCCGACAACGCGCTGCAGATCCACGGCGGCAACGGCTTCGCGCTCGAATACCCGGTCAGCCGCGTCCTGTGCGACGCGCGCATCCTCAACATCTTCGAAGGCGCCGGCGAGATCCAGGCCCAGGTCATCGCCCGCCGCCTGCTCGACTGACAGGGGTCGCGGTACGGCGCGCGCCGGGGGGTCCGGGGGGCAGC
>SLPP01000367.1 GCA_007131945.1 Paracoccaceae bacterium
GGAACGGGGGTGGGCGGGTGGGCCGTTCCGCGGGCGCTGTCCGTGCGGCGCGTGGCGTGGGCATCGCTACGGTCGTGTCCGCAGCGATCGGGCCGGGATCAGACCATCATTTCCTTGGTCGCGCTGAGCCTGACCTCGGGGTGGTCGCGGCCGACGCGGTCGATGTCCCATTGCAGGCGCGTCAGGTACACCGGGTCGCCGTCGTGGTCGCTGGCCATGTGGCCCTTGTTGGCCGCGGCGAATGCCTCGACCGCGGGTTTCGGCCCCGAGACCCAGCGGGCCGAGGTGAATTGCGAGCCCTCGAAGCGGACCGGCAGGCCGTATTCCAGCTCGATCCGGCTGGCGAGGACGTCGAATTGCAGTGCACCGACGACGCCGACGATGAAGCCGGAGCCGATCATCGGCCGGAAGACCTTGGCCGCGCCCTCCTCGGCGAACTGCATCAGCGCCTTTTCCAGGTGCTTGGCCTTCATCGGGTCGCCCGCGCGGCAGGTGCGCAGGAGCTCGGGCGCGAAGGAGGGGATGCCGGTGAAGCGGATCGCCTCGCCCTCGGTCAGCGTGTCGCCGATGCGCAGCTGGCCGTGATTGGGAATGCCGATGATGTCGCCGGCCCAGGCCTCCTCGGCCAGTTCGCGGTCGGCGGCGAGGAAGAGGACCGGGTTGGTCACCGCCATCGGCTTGCCGGCGCGGACATGGAAAAGCTTCATGCCACGGGTGAAATGCCCGGACGCGAGGCGCAGGAAGGCCACGCGGTCGCGGTGCTTCGGGTCCATGTTCGCCTGCACCTTGAAGACGAAGCCGGTGACGGCCTCTTCCTCGGGGCCGACCTGGCGGGCGTCGGTGGACAGGACCTGCGGCGGCGGGCCGTATTCGGCCATGCCGCGCATCAGTTCCCGCACGCCGAAGGAATTGATCGCCGAGCCGAACCAGATCGGCGTCATCGAGCCGTTGAGCACCGCCGCGCGGTCGAATTCGGGCAGCAGGCCCTTCGCCATCTCCAGCTCTTCGCGCAACTGCGCGAGCAGGTTGGCGGGGACGTGTTCGGCGAGCTTCGGGTCGTCGAGCCCGTCGATGACGATGCTCTGCGCCACCCGGTTGCGGTCGGCGCGGTCCATCAGTTCCAGCCGGTCGTGCAGGATGTCGTAGCAGCCGAGGAAGTCGCGCCCCTGGCCGATGGGCCACGATGCCGGGGTGACGTCGATGGCGAGCGATTCCTGGATCTCGTCGATGATCTCGAAGGTCTCGCGCGCCTCGCGGTCCATCTTGTTGCAGAAGGTCAGGATCGGCAGGTCGCGCAACCGGCAGACCTCGAAGAGCTTCCGCGTCTGGCTTTCCACCCCCTTGGCGCCGTCGATCACCATGATCGCGGCGTCGACGGCGGTCAGCGTGCGGTAGGTGTCCTCGGAGAAATCGCTGTGGCCGGGCGTGTCGACGAGGTTGAAGCGGAAGCCGTCGAAATCGAAGGACATCGCCGAGGCCGAGACCGAGATGCCGCGCTCCTTCTCCATCTGCATGAAGTCCGACCGCGTGCGCCGCGCCTCGCCCTTGGCGCGGACCTGGCCCGCCATCTGGATCGCGCCACCGAAGAGCAGGAACTTCTCGGTCAGCGTCGTCTTGCCCGCATCCGGGTGCGAGATGATCGCGAAAGTGCGGCGCCGCGCGATCTCGGGCGGCAGGGGCGGGCGGTTGGCTCTCTCTTGCAGCATGGGCGGGCGTATAGGCCAGCGTCCGGGGCTTCACAAGAGCGGCGCATCGCCGGTCCGAAACCAACAAACAAAGGCCGTCATTGACCCCATGGCCGATTTGCGATACCCGCCTCGCACGGTTCCGCGGAACCGATCCGAAAGATGCCGGGGCGCGAAAGGCATGCGTCCCATGACCCATTTACGGCCCGATGCCGTAATCCACGGACGCACATGACCAGATTTTCCGACTTGAAGCTGGACCCCAAGGTCCTGAAAGCCGTCACTGAAGCCGGCTACGAGACGCCGACGCCGATCCAGGCGCAGGCCATCCCCGAGGCGCTGGAGGGCCGCGATGTCCTCGGCATCGCGCAGACCGGCACCGGCAAGACCGCCGGTTTCGTGCTGCCGCTGATCACCCGGCTGATCCGCGGCCGGGCGCGGGCGCGGATGCCGCGCAGCCTGGTGCTGGCGCCGACGCGCGAGCTGGCCGCGCAGGTGGCCGAGAATTTCGACACCTACGCGAAATACACCAAGCTGACCAAGGCGCTGCTCATCGGCGGGGTCAGCTTCGCCGAGCAGGACAAGCTGATCGACCGCGGCGTCGACGTGCTGATCGCGACGCCGGGGCGGCTTCTCGATCATTTCGAGCGCGGCAAGCTCCTGCTCACCGGCGTCGAGGTGATGGTGGTGGACGAGGCCGACCGGATGCTCGACATGGGCTTCATCCCGGATATCGAGCGCATCTTCCAGCTCACTCCCTTCACTCGCCAGACGCTGTTCTTCTCGGCCACGATGGCGCCCGAGATCGAGCGGATCACCAACCAGTTCCTGTCAAGCCCGGCGCGGGTCGAGGTGGCGCGGCGGGCGACGACCGCCGAGTCGATCGAGCAGGCGCTGATCGAGTTCAGGCCCTCGCGCCGCGACCGCGCCTTCGCCGAGAAGCGCGCCATGCTGCGCACGCTGATCAACGCCGAGGGCGATGCCTGCAGCAACGCGATCATCTTCTGCAACCGCAAGATCGATGTCGACGTGGTGGCGAAATCGCTGAAGAAGCACGGCTTCGACGCCGCGCCGATCCACGGCGATCTCGACCAGTCGGTGCGCACGCGCACGCTCGACGGCTTCCGCGACGGCGCGCTGCGCTTCCTCGTCGCCTCGGACGTGGCGGCGCGGGGGCTCGACATCCCGGCGGTGAGCCATGTCTTCAACTTCGACGTGCCCAGCCATTCCGAGGACTATGTCCACCGCATCGGCCGCACCGGGCGGGCCGGGCGCAAGGGCAAGGCGATCACGCTGGCGACGCCGGCCGACGACAAATACATCACCGCGATCGAGGACCTGCTGCAGCGCCCGCTGGTCCGCGGCGAGGCGCCGGAGATCGAGGTCGGGGAGCGCCCCGAGCGGGAACGCAGGCCGAAGCGCGGCGAGAAGGAGAAGCCGGAACGCGGGGCCAGGCCCGGGCGCGCCGAGAAGGCGCCGCGGCCGAAGCGCGAGGAGCGGGCCGAGGCCGCGCCGGAACCCGCCGAGAGCGCCGCTGACGAGACGGCCGCGCCCGCCGCCCCGCCGGCCGCAGAACGGCCGCGCGACAGCC
>SLPP01000361.1 GCA_007131945.1 Paracoccaceae bacterium
GGCCGCCCGATCACGTTGCAGCGCGTCAGGGGCGACCACGTGCATTTCGGCGAGGAGGCGACGCTCGACCTCGCCGCCTTCGACGTCGTCTGGCTCCGGCAGGACCCGCCCTTCGACATGGGCTACATCACGACGACCCATCTGCTGGAGCTGATCCATCCCGCGACGCTGGTCGTCAACGACCCGTTCTGGGTGCGCAACCATCCCGAGAAGCTCCTTGTCCTGCGGTTCCCGCAGTTCACGCCGCCGACGATGATCGCCCGCGACCTGGCCGAGATCCGCGACTTCAAGCACCGCCACGGCGACATCATCCTCAAGCCGCTCTACGGCAATGGCGGCGCCGGGGTCTTCCGGCTCGACGCCGCCGACCGCAACCTCGCCTCGCTGCACGAGATGTTCACCGGCCTCTCGCGCGAGCCGCTGATCGTGCAGAAGTACCTGCCGGCAGTGTCGAACGGCGACAAGCGCGTGATCCTCGTCGACGGCGAGCCGGTGGGGGCGATCAACCGCATCCCGGCCGAGGGCGAGACGCGGTCGAACCTGCATGTCGGGGGCCGGGCCGAGAAGGTGGCGCTCAACGACCGCGACCGCGAGATCTGCGCCGCGATCGGGCCGCTCCTGCGCGAGCGCGGGCAGGTCTTCGTCGGCATCGACGTGATCGGCGACTGGCTGACCGAGATCAACCTGACCTCGCCGACCGGTATCCAGGAGCTGGAGCGTTTCGACGGGATCAACGTCGCCGGCCGCATCTGGGAGGTGATCGAGGGCCGGCGCGCCGCCACCGGATGATTCCGGGACGATCCATCGCGGCCGCGGGCGGCGGCCCGGCGAACGCGTCGTGAGCCTGCGCGCGCGGATCCTGCGCGCGATCCTGCGCCGGACCGTGCGCCCGGTCCTGGCCCGGGCAAGCGACCCGGCGCGCGAGCGGGCGCGTTTCGATCGCTGGGCCGCGCGCCTCTTCCCGCCGCCGGGCGATGTCCGCGCGACCGAAACGGCGCTGGGATGTCCCGCGCTGCGGCTCGATCCGCCGGGGGCGGGCGACGGGATGCTGCTCTATTTCCACGGCGGCGCCTATCTCACCGGCAGCCCGCGCAGCCATGCCGGGCTGGCGGGCGCGCTCGCCCGCCGCGCGGGGGTCCCGGCGGTCCTGCCGCGCTACCGGCTGGCGCCCGAGCATCCGGCGCCGGCGGCTTTCGACGACGCGCTCGCTGCCTGGCAGGCGCTGCGCCGGCAGGGACGGGCGGCGGGACGGATCGTGCTCGGCGGGGATTCGGCCGGCGGCGGGCTGGCGCTGGCGCTGCTGGCGCATCTGTGCGCGGCCGGCGAGCCGCCGGCCGGCGCCTTCGCCTTCGCACCCTGGACCGACCTGACCCTGTCTGGCGCCTCGCTGCGCGAGAACGCCGCGCGCGATCACTACCTGCCGGCCGGCCGCCTGGCGGAGGTGTGCGACATGGTCCTGCAGGGGCTCGATCCCGCCGATCCGCGCGTCTCGCCGCTCTTCGCGCGCTTCCTCGACCCGCCGCCGGTCCTGATCCATGTCGCCGGGACCGAGATCCTGCGCGACGACGCGCTGCGCCTGACCGGACCGCTGCCGCGGGCCGAGATCCGGCGCGCGGCCGACCTGCCGCATGTCTGGCCCTTCTTCCACGCCCTCCTGCCCGAGGCGCGCGCCACGCTCGACGAGACCGCGGCCTTCGTCCGCGCCTGCCTCGCGCCGCCGGCCGCGTGACGCGCCCGCCCGGGCTTCGTTAACCAATTCCTAACGCCTGCGCGCCAAGGCTGCTTACCGGGCGGAAGGGGGAGCGCATGCTGGCACGGGCCCGGACGGTGGCCTTCGAGGGGGTCGAGGCGCGGATCGTCGAGACGCAATGCGTGCTCTCGCCGGGGCTGCCCTCGTTCCAGCTCGTCGGCCTGCCCGACAAGGCGGTCTCCGAGGCGCGCGAACGCGTGCGCGCGGCGCTCTCGTCGCTGTCGATCGCGCTGCCGCCGAAGCGGATCACGGTCAACCTTTCGCCCGCTGACATGCCGAAGGAGGGCTCGCATTTCGACCTGCCGATCGCGCTGGCGCTTCTCGCCGCGCTGGAGCTGATTCCGGCCGAGGAGCTCGAGCGCTCGGTCTCGCTGGGCGAGCTGGCGCTCGACGGGGCGCTGGTGCCGGTCGTCGGCGCGCTGCCCGCGGCGATGGCGGCGGCGGCGGAGGATCTGTCGCTGATCTGCCCCGAGGGCTGCGGCGCCGAGGCGGCCTGGGTCGGCGCGGCGCAGGTCTTCGCGCCGCGCACGCTGCTGGATGCGATCAACCATTTCACCGGCAAGACGCCGCTTGCCCGCGCGAAACCGGGCGAGGTGACGGCGGGCACGCCGGCGCGCGACCTGCGCGACGTCAAGGGCCAGGAACGCGCCAAGCGGGCGCTCGAGATCGCCGCGGCGGGGCGGCATCACCTGTTCCTCGTCGGCTCGCCCGGTTCGGGCAAGTCGATGCTGGCGGCGCGGATGCCGGGGATCCTGCCGCCGCTTTCACCGGCCGAGGCGCTGGAAACCTCGATGATCCATTCGCTCGCCGGGCTTCTGGACGAGGGCGGCATCTCGCGCGCGCGGCCCTTCCGCGAGCCGCATCACACCGCCTCGGTCGCGGCCATCGTCGGCGGCGGGCGCGGGGCGAAGCCGGGCGAGATCAGCCTCGCCCATAACGGTGTGCTCTTCATGGACGAGTTCCCCGAATATCCCCGCACCGTGCTCGAGACCCTGCGCCAGCCGATCGAGACCGGCGAGGTGGTGGTCGCCCGCGCCAATGCCCATACCCGCTACCCCTGCCGCTTCCTGCTGATCGCCGCGGCGAACCCCTGCAAATGCGGCTACATGGCCGAGCCGGCGCGCGCCTGCGCCCGTGTTCCCCAATGTGGCGAGGAGTATCTGGGCCGCATCTCGGGCCCGCTGATGGACCGGTTCGACCTGCGGGTCGAGGTGCCGCCGGTGGCGTTTTCGGACCTCGACCTGCCGCCCTCGGGCGCGAGTTCGGCCGAGGTCGCCGCCCGCGTCGCCCGCGCCCGCGCGGTGCAGGAGGCGCGCTTCGCCGGCCGCGACGGGCTGCGGGTCAATGCCGATGCCGAGGGCGCGCTGCTCGAAGAGATCGCCACCCCGGATGGCGAGGGGCGGGCGCTGCTCATCCGCGTCGCCGAACGCTTCGGGCTCAGCGCGCGCGGCTATCACCGGGTGCTGCGCGTGGCGCGAACGATCGCCGACCTTGACGAGAGCGCCGAGGTCCGCCTGCCGCA
>SLPP01000358.1 GCA_007131945.1 Paracoccaceae bacterium
CCCACGAGACGGTTCCCCGTCTACTCCCTTAGCAGGGGAGCGCCTTCGACCACTCGGCCACGTCTCCGCCGAGCGGTGTAGCAGGTTGACCGAGGGAAATACAGGGCCATTCCGCCGCCCTGGTGATATGCGCCTTTCAAATCCTACTTACTTGAAAGGAAATAGAAAAAGAGGCTGTCTACTTCTCCATGGGAGACCCGCGCGGACTTCGCATGGGACCCGGCGCTGGAAGGGATGGCCCAAGGGACAGAGAGACGCGGGGATCCGGGCGAGACGCTCGGCAAAGGCGACCTGCTTGGAGGCGGGGGATGGTCCCCCGCCTCCAAGACAGGAGCCGAAACAGATGTCCTGAAAAGATGCCCACGCCTTCGCAGCCTCCCTCGCCACCACGCTCATGGTCTCGATCGTCGTCTTCCAGGCAGGGGATGGAACCTATCGGCTCCACTCGATCAGGTGATCAGGCTCATCGTTGATTCAGTCCGCTGTCGTCATCCTCGGCAATCAGTTTGCGAACCACGCTGACTGGCAGAAACATCCGCAGCGGGTTCGAAGCAAGTGCCTGAAACCCATAGCTCTCATAGAGAGCCTGGCGACGCGTGACCCGGTCGGGATCGCCACAGTCGAGAACGTCCAACATGACGACGGCAACACCGATGGCATCGGCAGCAACCGCGATCCGGCGCAGGGCATCGACGAGCAGATCGCCGCCATAGCCACCCCCGCGAAATTTCTGGTCGCGCCCGATCATCGAGATGTAGGCCGCTGGTATGTTGCCATGCGCGGGGCGGGTGCGCGCGAACTTCGGAGGCAGATCGGCGTAGTGCACGACATGCGCGTTCAGCGCATGGAAGCCGATCACCGAACCATCATCCGCGACCATGACGTAGAGGCGGACATTGTCCGCCTTGGCGAGCTTGTTGGCCGTCTTCTGAAAGTAGTTGTCTACCTGTTCGACACCGCAAGAAAAAGCCGCTCGATCATGTTTCTCCGGATCAAACGGCTCGATGGTGTAGGCACCCGGGTGTGTTGCCACCATCTACTTCGACACGACCGTTGCGCTGTGCCTGAGGAACGCTGCACGCAAAGCTTCAGTCGGCGCCGCAGGGGCATCAAGCGCCGCAAAGAACGCCTCATGATCGACCGACTCCAGCACCGTCCGTTCATGCGCGGCAATCGTCGCCAGCGCAGCCTGATAGGCCGCGTTCATCGTGAAGACGGAATCGTCGACACCGGAGAGCGCAGCTGCCTGCTGGATCGCGCTCTTGATGCGCGGCTTGGTCCGGAAGTTCATCCGGGCCTCGTTGCGCTCATCGATCTCGCGCGTAGTGTCGTGGAAACCGAGCATGGTCGCCTCCTGTTACGTTGCCGATCATGTACGTCAAACTGGCGTACATTTCAAGCGTTCGTATGGAAACCTTTCCGAAACGTCCGCATCACCCAAACGCCGCCCGACCTCGATGAAGGTGTACTCGTTCACGATGATCCCCTCCTCGATGGCCTCGTCTGAGATGAGGTGGTCGTACTCGGCCTGCAGCTGGCGGTAGAGCCAGCGTGCAAGGTCGCGCAGTGCCTCGGCCACGATCCTTCCCGTTCAGCGCCGCGCGGCCAGCCATTCTTGCGTACTGGTCGAGCCAATGAACTTGCGCGCGCCGAGATCGATAATATGCGCGCCGCCGCAGAGGGGACAGGCCCGACCGTCAGGAGACCGCCACCGCTCGAACGCCTCGAAGCGGCGCTCGGGATGCGTCACCCTTCAGGGCGGGGAAGACGTTAACTCCCCGTCGCGCTGAGCGACGCCGGCTTGCCCAGCAACTCGCGGAAATGGCGAATGGTGGAGTCCAGGCCCTCGGAGAGCGGCACGGTTGGCTCCCATCCCAGGACGTCACGGGCGCGCGAAATGTCAGGGCGGCGCTGCCTAGGATCGTCGGCCGGCAGCGGGTGGTGCACAATCTTCGACCGCGAGCCGGTCATCTCGATGACCTTCTCGGCCAGTTCCAGGATGGTGAATTCGCCCGGGTTGCCAAGGTTGATCGGCTCGGCGATGTCGTCCTCTGCCTCCATCAGCCGGAGGAAGCCCTCAATCAGGTCGTCGACATAGCAGAACGAACGAGTCTGGCTGCCGTCGCCGAAGACCGTGATCGGCTCTCCGCGCAGAGCCTGCCCGATGAAGGTCGACACGACCCGACCGTCATTCGGGTGCATGCGAGGCCCATAGGTATTGAAGATGCGGGCGACCCTGATGTCCAGGCCAAACTGTCGGCGATAGTCGAAGAACAAAGCCTCGGCGCAGCGCTTGCTCTCGTCATAGCAGGACCGCAGCCCGATCGGGTTGACGTTGCCCCAGTAATTCTCCGGCTGCGGATGCACGGACGGGTCGCCGTAGACTTCCGAGGTCGAGGCCTGGAAGATCTTCGCCCGAATGCGCTTCGCAAGTCCCAGCATGTTCATCGCGCCAAGCACGCTGGTCTTGATCGTCTGCACGGGATTGTATTGGTAATGAACCGGCGATGCGGGGCAGGCGAGGTTGTAGATCTCGTCGACTTCGACATAGAGCGGAAATGTCACGTCGTGGCGCATGAACTCGAAGCGCGGGTGAGCGCGCAGGTGATCGATATTGCGCTTTGTGCCGGTGAACATGTTGTCGACGCAGAGAACCTCGTGGCCGAGCGCCAGTACCCGGTCGGCGAGGTGCGAACCCAGAAATCCGGCACCGCCAGTGATCAGCACTCTCTTGCGGCTGTCATACAATCTGGCCACGGCTTCTCCTTTTACATGTGGTATCCGACCGGAACGACCAAAACAAACTTCTCTGGCTTCCCGGCTGTTGGCAAGAAGTCGCAGCTGGCGTCCAGAAGAACCCGCCCGGCCTTGGGTGGCAATGCCGGATGGGCGCTATCATCGCGATCTGACCCGCCCCGGTTGCCCGTCGAACGCAACGTGGGCGAACCAAGGGTAGTTTCAGTGCAGTGCCCCCCTGTGCCGCCGTTGCCCGCGCGGTCCACGGATAACCGGTAGCTGGCGCAGGTAATGGACCGGCGCGCTCCGGGGCCGGATCGCTCCGGCGAAACCACCGCCTTGCCGGGGCCCGCCGCGCCGCCGGCGTGGATCAGTCGGTGACCCGTTCGAAGACCCGCCAGTCGGGCAAGCCGAGCCCGTCGGGCCAGGGATAGACTTCGGGGAAGTTGAAATAGACGACGCCGACCAGGTCGGGGAAGAGATCGCCGACCTGGCGCACCTCGTTCTCCCAGGCCTCGACATATTCCGCG
>SLPP01000139.1 GCA_007131945.1 Paracoccaceae bacterium
CCGTCACCTCCACCTCCCGCAGCATCCCGCCGGTGACCAGCCCCTCCCGCACCCAGCCCAGCGCCCGCCACCAGTCGTCGTAGGCGCGCCGCGCAGCCTCGATCTGCCGCGGATGCGGCGAGAAGGTGACGGGGCACGCCAGCACCTCGACCGTGCGCCACTTGCCGCGGGTCAGCACGCGTTCGGTGCCAAAGACCACGGTGGTAGCCCGCTCACCATGCTGGTTTCGCTTGACCTCGACCGGCACGCAGCGCGGGACGGCACCGGGCATCCAGTCGGGTGTGAGGCCGGCACGGGCGAGTTCGGCGACGCGAATCGCCATCCGCTTGCCGCCCAGCGCGTTGGGCAGCCCGGCAAGCGTCGCAGCAATGACCTCAGCATCGGCGTGGGTGTAGCTGCCGAGCTTGTACTGGCCGCCGTCGATCCGACAGCCCAGCGCCGCGCGTTGCAGGAGCACGTATTCGAGGCCAAAGCCAAAACCGTGGCCGCGCTCGGGATCCGGGCGTTCGGGCAGGTCGAGCTGTGCCTTTTCGACCCGAAACGCCCATTCCAGCGCCGCCTGCACGCCCAGCGTGCGCCTGGCCCGTCCGCCGCGCCCCGCGCTGGGCGCGGTTCCTGCCTGGCGGGATGGTCGGTGCTGATAACTCATCGCACCCCCCGCGCACGCAACCGCTCCGGCGTGACCAGCCCCCGCGCGAGCATGGCATCGCGCATGGTGTTGCTGATCGTGCTGGGCGGCAGGAACCGGTCGGAGTTCACCAGCCCGGCGTAGTAGGCCGCGAGCTCGTCGATGCCGGGCCGCGGACCGTCCTCGCGCTTGCGCCGGCAGGTGTTACCGCCGCTGCCCCTCGCCGTCCGGTTCACGGCACCCGGTGCACCCGTCTGCTTCAGGCGCTGGGCTGCCCGCTGCATGGCGCGGTCGAGCGCCTTCGGCCCGTCGGGCGGTTCGGGATGATCCCGCCGCGAGGCCTGCGCCACGGCGAGGATCGCGTCCTCGTCGAGGCCGAGATCGTCGCGCCAGCGACGGACATGGGCGCGGGGTGGCCAGCCCTGCCACCAGCCGGGCAGATCGGCGTCCGGGTCATGGCCCAGCGTCCGGAGAAGTTCTTCGAAGAAATCTTCGGAAATCTCCGCGCGCGCCTGCGCGCGCTCCTCCTCCTCCTCCTTTACTGTTTCCTTTAGTGGTTCTCTTACAAGGTTAGTGTCGCAATTTGAGACACGGGAACCGCCCGATTTGAGACACGGGATCGCGTCATTCTGAGACACGGCCCCCTGTCCGGAAACGAGACACGGGATCGCCAGAAGATCGCCCTCCAGCTCGTTCTCAGCGCACGCAAAATCGCCGCTTGGTCCGTGTCTCAGATCCGGACACGGGCGATGGTCCGGCTGATCATCGAAGGGCGGGCTGGCCGCACCCTCGCCACCGGGTCCATGGGGGACGAAACCGGTCTCGAAGGCGAGCAGGTAGCGGGTAGGGCGCTGCTGGCCAGTGCGGGCGTCGATCATGCGCAGGCGCCGGATCAGGCCCGCGGCCTCGAGCGCGTCGAGATGGCGGTTGAGCGTGGCGCGGCTGATCTCGCAATCCTCGGCGAGCCGGGCCTGCGAGGGAAAGCAGCCGTAGTCGGGGTTGAACCGGTCGCAGAGGTGCCAGAGCACGATCTTGGCGGCGGGTTTCAGCCCGCGCTGCTGGATCGCCCAGTTGGTCGCGGCATGGCTCATGGCACGGCCCTCCGCAGGGGAGCTGCGACGCGTGTGGTGAAGCCGTGGTCCGCGAGCGCGCCCAGCGTGTCGTCGAGCGAGCGGACGAGCGCCCAGCCGAAACCCTGCGCTGTCACTGCGTCGCGGAAGGCCTCCTGCGCGGGGCGCAGGCGACCTTTAGGCGACTTCAGCTCGAGGAAGAGCACCCGCCCCTCGGCGAGCACCATCAGATCGGCAAAGCCGGGATGGACGCCCATACCGACGAGGATTGCCTGGCGCTTCGCGCCGCGCGGACCGGGCTCGGTCACCTCGTTGGCGCAATGATGGACGATGGCCGCGCGGGGCAGGGCGACGCGCAGCGCCGCCACCACGGCGCGCTGCAGATCGGCCTCGGGAGTACCGCGCCGCCTCATCGCCGCCCCTCCCGGTCGTCGTGGCGGTCGAGGCACTGGTGATCACCGTGGCGCAGCGGCCGGCGGGCATCGATCACCAGGCGCAGGATGCGCGCGTCCCCGCGCTCCTGCGCGGTCGTGCCGTGGGTGATCAGCAGATCGCAGGCGAGCCGCACGAGGCTGTCGCGATGATCAGCCGCGGCAGTGACGATGGCGCGGGCCTCGGCGAGCCGCTCGGCCAGCCAGGGCAGGTCGGACGCCGGGAGATCGGCGGGACGGGGCAGGCGACTGGTCATCGCCATCCTCCGCTGCGCCGGCGGCGGGGGGCCGCGCGTTCCTGTTCCTCGAGCCAGTCCTGGACGGCGGCACGGCGGTAGAAGACTTTCCGGCCGGCGCGCACGCAGGGCGGGCCGAAGCGCTGGGTCTCCCAGCGGCGGAGCGTGTCGACCGAGAGGCCGAGCTCGAGTGCGAGATCGGCGCGGCTGATCCAGTCAAGCATCAGGCTGCGCGGCTGCGGCTCGGGATCGGGTGAGGATCCAGGATGGGTCATGAAGGGTCTCCGTCTGGGGCCCTGTGAAGGGCAGCTGGGGAGACCAGAAGGCGCATGCCGGGCGGGGTGGCGGGGAGGCGCGGGGTGGCGCGCTAACCGCCATCCCCGCGCCACCCCTTGTTTCATTGGCGATGATGGGGATCGGAGCGGCCACCGCGCCCCGACACGGCCAGGGCGCGCCCGGGCGCCGCCGGCCCCGTCACCGGCATTCGGCCGCGAACAGCGCCAACTACGGGTGAGTCGTGGGCATCCGGCCGCAAAGCGGGGGTGGCAACCGGCAGAAGGGCGCGCCACCCCTTATTTTCCGCGTGATTCCCGATCGGGGCGGGGCGGATAGCCGCCAAAACGGTCTCGCGGCGGTATCCTGGAAGCCGGTGCCACCTCGCGCGTCACCGCGCCCAGCGCCGGCGGCCTTCCGGTCAGCGGAGATTCCCCAATGAAACCGGGGGAGGCGCGGGGATGGCGGTTTGCGCGCCTCCCCGCGCCTCCCCGCCACCCGGGGCGCGATGATTGACTTGATAGAGGAGCGAAACCACGCCTCATGTCGGGGGCAAGGACAGGATGCGACCATGCCTCAACGGGTGAAACTGACCGAGAAGGTGCTGCGCGACGCCATCCCC
>SLPP01000136.1 GCA_007131945.1 Paracoccaceae bacterium
ACGTCTCGGTCGATCCCGAGCGCGGCACCGTGCGGGTCGCCGGCGGCGCCACGATGGGCGACCTCGACCGGGCGACGCAACCCCACGGGCTCGCCGCACCGGGCGGGCGCGTCTCGACAACCGGGGTCGGCGGCTACCTGCTGGGCGGCGGCGACGGTTGGATGGCCCGCAAGCTGGGCCTTGCCTGCGACGCGCTGATCGAGGCGGACCTCATCACCGCCGACGGCACGCCGGTCCGCGCAAGCGAGGACGAAAACCCTGAGCTGTTCTGGGCGCTGCATGGCGGCGGCGGCAATTTCGGCGTGGCGACAAGCTTCACGCTGCGGCTCCAACCCCTGTCGACCATCACCTTCGCCTTCCTTTTCTGGCCGGCGGAGGCGGTCGAGACGATCCTGCCCCGCTACCGCAACTACATGAACGCGGCACCGGACGATGTGGGCGGCGCGGCCGTCCTGCTGACGGGGCCCGAGGAACACTTCGTGCCCGAGGCGCTGCACAACCGGCCCTGCTTCGCGCTCCTCGTGGCCGTGGCGGGCGACGAAAACACCGCACGGCCGCTGCTCGCGCCGATGCTGGACCTCGGCCATGCCGGCGGCTGCATCGAGACCGTGCCCTATGCTGACTTCCAGTGCATGTTCGACGACCCGCCGGGCTATCGCAACTACTGGTCGGCCGAGTACCTGTCGGACCTGCCCGATGCGGCCATCGCCGCCTTCGGCGCGGCGGGGCGCGACCTGCCGGTGCCCACCCCCAGCATGCAGCCGCTTTTCCCGCAAGGCGGCGCCATCGCCCGCGGCCCGGCCGACACGCCGCTGCCCTGGCGCGCCGCGCCCTGGGCCGTGCATCCGATGGGCCTGTGGGAAGACCCGGCCCATGACGAGGCCGGCCGGGCCTGGGCGCGGGGCGTGCGCAAGGCGATGCAGCCCTGGGCGCATGGCAGCGTCTACCTGAACTTCCTTGGTGCCGAGGAACCGGCCGACCGCATCGTCGCCGGCTGGGGCGCCGCGAACCACGCTCGCCTGCGGAAGGTCAAGCGCGCCTTCGATCCCCAGAACCTCTTCCGCAACAACCACAACATCGCGCCGGCGTGACCGACCCCGATCCGGGGCACGCATCACCCGCCAACGAAAGGACACCACTATGCAACCGATCCAACGACACCCGATCGCGACGAAGCGTCTCGCCCCGGTGACGCTCGCGGCCATGCTGGCCGCCGTGCCCGCCCTGGCGGATACCGAATCCTTCACCAACCGGCTCGTCTTCACCGACGATGTATCGATGACGCTTACCCATGATCTCGAAGGGCTCGGTGCCCACGAGGTCGAGATCGACGACGCCTCGCATCTCTGGATTGCCCGGTTCACGATCGAACCCGGCACCGTCTTTCCCTGGCACACCCATCCGGCCGCGGTGGTGATGGGCGTGACCGAAGGCGATTTCGTCTTCGTCCTGGCCGAGGATTGCGAACGCCGCGCCTATACCGCGGGCGAAGCGCTGGTCGATCCCGGCGACCGCGTCCACACCGCCTACAATCCCAGCGACAGCGACGACACGGTGATCGTCGCCACCTATCTGGGCGCCCCGGCCGAGGGCGAGCTGACCCTACCCGTCGACGGAGACGAGGCCGCCGAACTCGACGCGCAATGCGAACTGGAAACCCCGGGCGCGCATGCCCATTGAGCGCAGGGCGAGATCCATGACCGGATCATCGCGCCGCGCATGAAGGTCGGCCCCGGCACTGCTTTCGTGCCGGCTGCCCTTCCGTCAATGCGCACCAAGCCCGGCAAGTGGATGCGCGCGGCCGACGAACTGGCGCCAGATGCGCCATGTGCCGTCGGCGCCCCGGCACAGGAGGTTCACGTAGGGTCCTTCCTGCCTGAGGGTGTCAGAGGCGGCGCCGAGCGGTGCGACGGCCAGGCGATAGTGCGCCCGCACATAGACAGTGTCGCCCAGGAGTTCGGCTTCGGCGATCGCGACGCCGAACGCGGTCAGCCGGACGCCGCCGTCAGAACCGAGTTGCCGGGCGAGCGCGGCGCGGATCGCCGCGCGCCCCTCAACGGGCGGCGCGTCCGGCATGAGTTGCAGCGCCTCGCGGTGATAGAGCTGGGCGACCGCGTCCCAGTCGGCGGCAAGCGCGCGGTCCACATAGCGCTCGGGGATCGTCGCGAACTGCCGGCACTCGTGGGCCGGAAGCTGGCCTGCGAGCGCGTCTGCGAGGGCTGCCCCCGACCGCGCCGGGGGGGGCTGGTGGTTGCGTTCGGGTTTGTCGGCATTCTCCTCTCCTTCGGGATGCTGCGCGCCGCCCGGGGGGCGGCGCGCAGGCGGTCTGGTTGCCTCAATGCGTGTGCTCGCCTGGCGTGTCGATGCCGCAGCGTTCGTCGAGGGCCGTGGCCTCGTCGGCCGCGACCGGCAGCGTCAGCCCGCCCTCGGCCGGGGCGCCGAGCAGGGTGGCGATCACCACCGCGGGCACCTCGCCGGTATTGCGGGCGGTGTGCACCTCGTTGCCCGGATCGACGATCGCAGTGCCGGGGGCGAGCCGGCGCGCGGTGCAGTCCTCGGCGAAGATGAAGTCGAGCTCCCCCTCGGCGAGGCTGACCAGCACGGTGCCGGGATGGGTGTGCCAGGGAAAGACGGCGCCGGGCTGGATGGTGAACTCCATGACGGCGAGCATCGATGCGTCGGCGATCTCCACCTCATGCCGGGACAAACCGTCAAGCTCCTGGGTCAGCTGCACCGACACCGCGCCCGAAAAGGCGTGCCGCTCGATCAGCGGCCGGGCGGTGATGGGCTCGGGTTCGGCCGCCGCGGCGGCGCCGAGCGCGAGGGCGGCGCCGAGGGTCGCCATCGCGGGGAGCGCGCGGCGGATACGATCGCTGCGGGATGCGTGTGTAGGCATGGCAATCTCCTTTCTCTTTCGAGGGGTGGGCATCAGCGACGGGTGCCGCGGACGATCCGGTAGCTGCGCGGCAAGGTGACGCCGAGCCCGTCTGCGAAGCCGTCGTGGAAGGCGGTGAAGTCGGCTTTGAATCGTGTCAGGTTTTCGGGGTCGAGCTTGCCGGCGAGCGCGCGGACGGGGCCGTAGCCCTCGGCGAACTGGCGCCATGCGGTGGCACCGTCGGGCACGCGGTAGAAGGAGGTGCCGTCCTCGAAGGTCAACTCGAAGGCCGCACCCAATAGCGCGTGCAGCCGCTCGCTCCGCCCCCAGTCGAAGGGCGAGGGCGGCGGCGGGCCGTCGGGCGCGGGCATGTAGGACTTGATGA
>SLPP01000112.1 GCA_007131945.1 Paracoccaceae bacterium
AGCTTCGATCTGGCCATGGCGCGACGCGACTATTTCGAGCCGCCCGTTCAGGCGCTGCTCAACTTCGCCCGCTCCGATGCCTTCATCAGGCGCGCGCAGCACTTCGGCGGCTACGACCTCACCGATCTCGGCCAGGTCCGCTGGAATGGCTGAGGTCCTGCACCTGCTGGCCGCCGGGAGCCTTGCCAAGGCGCTCGCGAACCCGGAGCCGGTCGCCGGCAGGCCGGTGATCACGCGTTTCGGCGCCTCGGGGCTCTTGCGGGAAGCGATCGAGATGGGCGCCCCCTGGGACATTTTCGTCAGCGCCAACACCGATCATCCCGCGCGATTGCATCGCGCCGGGCTGGGCACGCCGCCGCGCGCCTTCTGCCGGAACCGGCTCTGCCTGATCCTGCGGCCGGAGGTTGCCGGCCACGATGCCGCGGCGCTTCTCGGCCGGCACGACCTGCGCATCGGCATTTCGACCCCTGGCAACGACCCCTCCGGCGACTATGCGATCGAGGTTCTGCGGCGACTGGACCGGATTGCACCTGGCGCCAATGCTGTCGAGCGCGCGCGTCCCCTGACCGGCGCACCTGACCTGCCCGTCGTGCCGGAAGGCCGCAACACCTACGCCTGGCATCTCGTCGAAGGGGCAGCGGACCTCTTCCTGACCTATCGCTCCAACGGGATCGCAGCGCGGACCGACACGCCGGAGCTACGGGTGCTGGACCTTCCGGAGCCGTTGGCAGTGCAGGCGAGCTATGCGCTGATCACACGGAAGGGTGCCCCGCCCGAGGTGGAGGCATTGGCTGACCGCCTTCTGGCGATGCCGCTCCAGGGGCGGCTTCGGGTGCTCGGTTTCGACCCCGTCCCCCAGCTGCACCGGAGTCCGGCATGATCCGATCGCTGTTCACTGTCGCCTTGATCGCCCTGCTCGCGCAATCCGCCGCCGCCCAGAGCCCGCGCATCGTCACCGACAGCGCCGGGCGTCAGGTCGAGCTGCCCGAGCGGATCGAGACCGTCTTCGCCGCAGGCCCCCCGGCTGCGATTCTGCTGTATGTGATGGCGCCCGACCGCATGCTGGGCTGGCCGCGGGCCAACCGTCCCGACGAACGAGAATTCCTCGCCCAGCCCTACGCCGACCTGCCCGAGCTGGGCACGCTGACCGACCAGGGCGGCGAGGCCAATCTCGAACGCGTCGTCGCCCTGGAGCCCAACCTGATCCTCGACTTCGGCTCGGTCCGCGACACCTATGTCGATCTCGCCAACCGCGTGCAGGCGCAGACCGGCATCCCCTATGTCCTGATCGACGGGCGGTTCGAGAACACGCCCACCGCGCTGCGCCTTCTGGGTGAGATTCTGGGCATCCCCGAGCGTGGCGAGACGCTCGCCGCCGATGCCGAGGCGACTTTCGCCCGCATCGACGCACTGCTTGCCGATATCCCCGAGGCCTACCGGCCCCGCGCCTATCTCGCCCGCCGGCCCGACGGCCTGGAAAGCGGCGTCGTCGGCTCGATCAACACCGAGATCCTGGAGCGCGCGGGCGGGATCAACGTCCTCGGCCGGTCCGCGGCCGCGCGCGGCCTCGTGCAGGTAAGTTTCGAGGCGCTGCTGGCGGCCGATCCGGATGTGATCGTGACCTGGGACCGGCAATTCCACGAAAGCCACCGCGACGATCCGCTCTGGTCTCGAATGCGCGCGGTGCAAGAGGGGAACGTGCATCTCTCGCCGGTGCTGCCCTTTGGCTGGATCGACCGCCCACCCTCGCTCAACCGCATCATCGGGCTCGACTGGATGGCGACGGTCTTCTTCCCCGATCGCTACCAGATCGATCTGCGCGAGCGGACGCGGGATTTCTATCGGCTCTGGTATCACATCGACCTTTCAGAGGATCAGCTCGCCCGGCTCCTGCCATGACGGACCACGCGCTTGCCTCTGCCCGCCCCGCGCGTCGTCGCCGCTTGCCGCTGGTGGCGACGCTGACGCTGGTACTGGCGGCGGGTGCACTGACGGCGTTGGCGATCGGTCCCTTCCGCCTGAGCCTGCCCGAGGTACTGGCGGCACTGACCGGGCGCGCGGGCGGGCAGGCCGAGGTCGTGATCTGGAACATCCGACTGCCGCGCGTCCTGGCGGCGATGCTGGTCGGCGCGGCGCTGGCGGCGGCGGGCGCCTCCTACCAGGTGCTCTTCCGCAACCCGCTCGTCTCGCCCGACATCCTCGGCGTGTCGTCCGGCGCTGCGCTGGGAGCGGTCTGCGGGATCTTCCTGTCGCTGCCGATGATCGCGATCCAGGGTTTTGCGTTTCTGGGCGGGCTGGCGGCGGTGTCGTTGGTGATCTTCATCGCCCAGGCAGTGCGCGGGGTGGACCAGACACTGGTCCTCGTCCTGACCGGCGTGGTGATGGGGGCGCTCGCTGGCGCGGCCACCTCGCTTCTGAAGGTCATGGCCGATCCCTACGACCAGTTGCCGGCGATCACCTTCTGGCTCCTCGGCTCGCTTGCCAGGACCACCAGCGCCGACCTGGGGCTGGTGCTGCCGTCGGTGGCGCTGGGGCTGGTGCCGCTGATCCTGCTGCGCTGGCGGATCAACCTGCTGAGCCTTGGCGATGACGAAGCGCGGGCGCTCGGTGTCGATGCGCCGAAGCTGCGGCTTCTAGTGATCGCGGCGGCGACGCTGATCACCGCCTCGGTCGTGGCCATCGCCGGGGTGGTCGGCTGGGTGGGGCTGGTCATTCCGCACATCGCGCGGATGCTGGTGGGGCCGTCCTTCGCGACACTCCTGCCCGTCTCCGCGATCATCGGCGCAGGCTACCTTCTCCTCGTCGACACGCTGAGCCGGACGATGGCCACGATCGAGATCCCGCTGGGCATCCTGACCGCGGTTCTGGGCGCGCCCTTCTTCCTCTATCTGCTTGCCCGCGGCCGGCGGGGCTGGGCATGATCGCGGCGCGCGATCTGACCATCGGCCACGGGCGCATGGTGGTCGGGCGCAACCTGTCGCTGAGTGTGGGTCCGGGTGAGGTCGTCTGCCTGCTGGGTCCGAACGGCTGCGGCAAGACCACCCTCTTCCGCACGCTGTTGGGCCTGATCCCTCCACTTGGGGGCGACGTGCAACTCGATGGCGAGGATCTTGCGCGTTTGTCGCGCGCGCAGATCGCCCGGCGGGTGAGCTATATCCCTCAGGCCCATGTCCCGCCCTTTCCCTACGAGGTCGAGGAGGTCGTGCTGATGGGCCGGACGGCCCGCATGCGCCCGCTCGCCGCCCCCT
>SLPP01000091.1 GCA_007131945.1 Paracoccaceae bacterium
CCGTCGAGGTGCCGCCCATGTCGAAGCCGATCACCTTCTCGAACCCCGCAATCCGGGCGGTCTGCACCATGCCGACGACGCCGCCCGCCGGGCCAGAGAGGATCGCGTCCTTGCCCTGGAAGGCCTCGGCCGCGGTCATCCCGCCCGAGGACATCATGAATTGCAGCGTCGGGCCGTCCTCGCCCGCCGGCGTCGCCCCCAGCGCCTCGGCGACGCGGGCGACGTAGCGGCGCAGGATCGGCGAGAGATAGGCATCGACCACGGTCGTGTCGCCGCGGCCGACCAGCTTGATGAGCGGCGAGACCTCGTGGCTGACCGAGACCTGGCCGAAGCCCGCGCCGCGCACCAGTTCGGCGAGCCGCGCCTCGTGCGCCGGGTTCTTCCAGGCGTGCATCAGCGCGATGGCGACGGCGTTGATGCCATCGGCCCGAGCCTCTTCCAGCACTTCCCGCAGCGGCGAAAGCACGAGTTCGCGCTCCACCGAGCCATCGGCGCGCAGGCGTTCGTCGACCTCGACCACGCGCTCGTAGAGCTGCTCGGGCAGGACGATCTCCTTGGCGAAGATGTCGGGCCGGGCCTGGTAGGCGATGCGCAGGGCGTCGCGAAAGCCCTTCGTGATCAGCAGGAGCACCCGGTCGCCCTTGCGCTCCAGAAGCGCGTTGGTGGCCACGGTCGTGCCCATCTTCACCGTGCCGATCCGCGCGGGCTCGATCGCGCCGCCGAGCAGCCGCCGGATCCCCTCGATCGCGGCATCCTCGTAGATGCCGGGGTTCTCGGACAGCAGCTTCAGCGGATGCAGCGCGCCAGCCGGGTCGCGGCCGACGACATCGGTGAAGGTGCCGCCCCGGTCGATCCAGAAATCCCAGCGCTTGCCCGTCGCGTCCATCGCCCTCTCCCCGGTCCGGTGGCCTGTCTGAAAAATCGTTGACAAATTGCAAACGTCTTGTCAACGTCACTCCGCGCCGGATCATCGGCGACAGAATGCCCGAACGGGCCCGATCAGGGAGAGATCGCATGCATATCCGCCACAGCCTGCTTGCCCCGGCCTTCGCGCTGGCCGCCGTCCCCGCCCTTGCCCAGACCAACTGGGACATGCCCACGCCCTATGGCGACGGCATCTTCCACACGCAGAACCACATGCGCTTCGTCGAGGACGTGCGCGAGGCGACCGAAGGCGGGCTCAACATCACCATCCATTCGGCGAACTCGCTTTTCGGCCATGCCGAGATCAAGGACGCGGTGCGCCAGGGGCTGGTGCCGATCGGCGAGATCCTGCTGTCGCGGCTGGCCAACGAGGATCCGGTCTTCGGCGTCGATTCGATCCCCTTCCTCGCCTCCAGCTACGAGGAGGCGGCGCGGCTCTGGGCTGCCTCGCGACCGGCGGTCGAGGAGAAGCTCGCCGCCGAGGGGCTGACCGTGCTCTACTCGGTGCCCTGGCCGGGGCAGAGCCTCTACCTGCGCCAGGAAGTGACCGACCCCGCGCAGATGCAGGGGCTGAGCTTTCGCGCCTACAACGTCGCGACCGAGCGGCTGGCGACGCTTCTCGGCGCCACGCCGACGCAGGTCGAGGAGGGCGACATCCCGACCGCCTTTTCCACCGGCCGGGTCGAGGCGATGATCACCTCGCCCTCGACCGGGGCGAATGCGCGGGCCTGGGACTTCGTCTCGCACTACATCGACACCCAGGCCTGGCTGCCGAAGAACATCGTCTTCGTCAACACCGCCGCCTTCGAGGCGCTGCCCGAGGACCAGCGCGCCGCGATCCTCGAGGCCGCCGCCGCCGCCGAGGCCCGCGGCTGGGAGATGAGCCAGGCCGAGACCGCCGAGAAGATCGCCGAACTGGAAGCCGGCGGGATGCAGATCATGCAGCCGACCGAGGCGCTGGCCGCGCGGCTGGCCGAGATCGGCGAGACCATGACCGCCGAGTGGCTGGCGGAGGCCGGCGCCGAGGGCCAGGCCGTCATCGACGCCTATCGCGGCAACTGAGCCGCGCGCGGGCGGGGCCGCGGCCCCGCCCGTTTCCGCTTCCGACGGGGGACGCTCGATGCGCAAGGCCCTGGACACGCTTTATGCCGCGGCGCTCGTCGGGGCGTGCCTGTCGATGATCGTGATCGCCGCGCTGGTCTTCATCCAGGTCATGGGGCGGGTCATCGACCGCGGGCTGGTCCTTGCCGGGCTGCCGCGCTGGGGCATCGCGATCCCGTCGCTGGCCGAGATCGGCGGCTTTCTCTTCGTCGCCACGGCAAGCCTGGCGCTGGCCTACACTTTGCGCGCGGCGGGCCATGTGCGGGTGACGCTGATCACCCGCCTCGTCGGCCCGCGGGTCAACCGCATCCTCACCGTCCTGGTGCTGGCGCTGGCCGCGGCGCTGGCGATCTTCGCCACCTGGCATATCGGGCTCAGGATGCTCGACGCGCAGGCGATGGGGCGCGTCTCCTACGGGCTCATCCGGATCCCGCTCTGGATCCCGCAGGCGGTCATGACGCTCGGCTTCGTGATCTTCTGTATCGCCCTTCTCGACGAGTTCTGGGCCGCCCTGCGCGGGCAGCCCGCCTTCCGTGCCGAGGAAGAGCGGCGTGAATACGAGGGGGCCAAGTGATGGGCATCACGCTCCTCTCCGTCCTTCTCGTCGCGGTCCTTTTCGGCTGCCTGCTGCTCGGCCTCTGGGTCGGCTTCGCGCTTCTTGCCGTCGGGCTGGTGGCGATGGAGCTTGCGACCACCGCCCCGCCGGGCGCGGTACTGGCGACGCGGGTCTGGGGCTCGCTCAACGTCTGGGACCTGACGGCGTTGCCGATGTTCATCTGGATGGGCGAGATCCTGTTCCGATCGCGGCTGTCGTCGGACATGTTCACCGGGCTTTCGCCCTTCACCCGGCGGCTGCCGGGGGGTCTTCTGCATGTCAACATCATGGGCTGCGCGCTCTTCGCCGCGGTCTCGGGCTCGTCGGCGGCGACGACGGCGACGGTGGGCAAGATGTCCCTGCCCGAGCTGCGCGCGCGCGGCTATGACGACCGCATGGCGATCGGCACGCTGGCCGGCGCGGGCACGTTCGGCTTTCTCATCCCGCCCTCGATCATCCTGATCGTCTATGGCGCGGCGGCCGACCAGAGCATCGCCCGGCTCTTCCTCGCCGGCGTCGTGCCGGGGCTGATGCTGGCGGCGATGTTCATGGGCTATGTCATGATCTGGTCGGCGCTCAACCGCGACCGGATGCCGCCGCCCGA
>SLPP01000169.1 GCA_007131945.1 Paracoccaceae bacterium
CCGCCGTGCTCGCCGCGCTCGCCAATCCCTCGCTGCAGATCGAGGAACGCGACTTCCTGCCCGACATCGCGCTGATCGTCACCGACGACACCGGCTCGAACCGGCTCGGCATCCGCACCGATCAGACCGGGGAGGCGGTGGAGCATCTCAACCGCCGCCTCGCCGGGCTTGGCATCGAGCCGCGCGGCCTCGTGCTGCCGGACGGCGCCGCCAATGCCGGCACCGAGCTTTTCGAGGCCATCGCCGAGGGCCTCGCCGAGTTGCCGCGCGACCGGCTGGCCGGCATCTTCGTCGTCTCGGACGGCATCGCCCACGACGCGCCGGCGGACCGCGAGGGGCTGCCCGATCTGCCGGCGCCGCTGCACCTTCTCAAGACCGGCGAGGCAAGCGACTGGGATCGCCGCCTGATCATCCGCAACGCCCCCGCCTACGGCATCCTCGGCGAAACCCTGACGCTGACGCTCAGGATCGAGGACGAGGGCGCGGTGCCGTCCGCGCTACGCGGCCAGCCGGCGCGCGTCGGCTTCTCGCTCAACGGCGAGGAGATGCGCCACGCCATGGCGCCGGTCGGCCAGGACATGGAGCTCAACCTCACCCTCGACCGTGGCGGGATGAACGTCCTGCATTTCGTCCTAGACCCGGCGCCGGGCGAGCTCACCGCGCGCAACAACGAGGCGGTGGTGCAGATCAACGGCATCCGCGACCGGCTGCGCGTGCTCCTTGTCTCGGGCGAGCCGCATACCGGCCAGCGCACCTGGCGGAACCTGCTGAAATCCGACCCCTCGGTCGACCTCGTGCATTTCACCATCCTGCGCCCGCCCGACCGGCAGGACGGGGTCCCGGTGAACGAGCTTTCGCTGATCGCCTTTCCCACGCGCGAGCTCTTCATCGACAAGATCGACGAGTTCGACCTGATCATCTTCGACCGCTACCGCCGCCGCGGCATCCTGCCGAACGCCTATTTCGACAATATTCGCCGCTATGTGACCGATGGCGGCGCGCTCCTGGTCATCGGCGGACGCGAACTCGCCGGCGCCGACAGCATCTACTATTCGCCGCTGGGCCGCATCTTCCCGGCCGAGCCGACCGGCCGCGTCTTCGAGCAGCCCTACCGGCCGGGACTGACCGATCTCGGCCGCCGCCACCCGGTCACCGCCGAACTGCCGCGCGCCGGCGCCGCCGCGGCGGGCGAAGCCGCGACCTGGGGCCGCTGGCTGCGCCAGATCGACCTCAGCCGCCGCGACGGGCATGTCGTGATGGAGGGCATCGGCGGCCGCCCGCTGCTGACGCTCGATCGCGTCGGCGAGGGTCGCATCGCCCTTCTCGCCTCGGACCAGGCCTGGCTCTGGGACCGCGGCTTCGAGGGGGGCGGGCCGCAGGCGGAGCTTCTGCGCCGGCTCGCGCACTGGATGATGGGCGAACCCGAACTCGAGGAAGAGGCGCTGAGCGCCTCCGCCCAGGGCCTGACCCTGACCGCCACGCGCCGCTCGCTCGAGGACGGGCCGCATTCGGTCACCGTCACCCGCCCCGATGGCGAGGAGGCGACCCTCGACCTGGCGGAAGAGGCGCCCGGCCTCTTCTCCGCGACCCATGAGGCCGAGGAGGCCGGGCTCTACCGGCTCCGCGACGGCGATCTCGACACGGTCATCGTGCTGGGCCCCGGCAATCCGCGCGAATACCAGACGGTGATCGCCACCGACCGCTACCTAGCGCCGCTGATCGCGGCCACGCGCGGCGGGACCGCGCGGATCGAGGCCGGCCTGCCCGACCTGCGCACCGTCGCTGCCGGCCGCCAGGCCGCCGGCCGCGGCTGGCTGGGCGTCACGCCGCGCCAGGCCTATGTCACGACCGACCTGCGGTTGAGCGCGCTCCTTCCACCCTGGGCCTGGCTTCTGATAGGCGGCACGCTGATCCTCGCCGGCTGGCTGCGCGAGTCCCGCCGCTGAACTCCGGCGCCCCGCCGGGGCCGGATCACGGGTCCGCCGCCTCAAGGAGGCAGCAGCGTGGTCCGGGGGCACCCGGACGAGGGGGACGGAGGGCCAGCAGGGCCGCGCCGAATCAGCGGCCGAGACCGAGAGCGGCCGACGCCCCGTGCCCGAGCGCGGCGCGCCGGGAAACGCCTGCCGGTCCGGCTCGACCTGCCTGCCCGGATGTGATTTGATCCGGGTGGAACTTCACGCCGCGCCGAAGGATCCCGCCGGACCCTGGTCCGGCCGCCGCAGGAGGGCGCAGATTGGCCAGCATGGCGCCGCCGTCGACAGCGAGGATCGCGTTCCTGACCACGGCGACGATGGTCGCCTTCGCGGCGAATTCCGTCCTCAACCGCCTTGCCCTGGCCGAGGGCGACATCGACGCGGTCACCTATACCGGCGCCCGGCTCCTGTCCGGCGCGCTGATGCTGGGCCTCATCCTCGTCCTGCGCGGCCGCCCGCCGCGGCGCGGCGCGCTGGCCGGAAGCCCGGCCGGGGCGCTGGCGCTCTTCGGCTACGCCATCGCCTTCTCGCTCGCCTATATCGCGCTCGGCGCCGGCACCGGCGCGCTAATCCTCTTCGCCTCGGTGCAGATCGGGATGCTCGGCTGGGCGATCCACAGGGGCGAACGCCCGGGCGCGCCCGAATGGGCGGGTTTCCTGATCGCCACGGGCTTCCTCGCCGCGCTGCTGGCGCCGGGGCTGACCGCGCCCGATCCGCTGGGCGCGTTCCTGATGGTCCTCGCCGGCCTTTCCTGGGCGGCCTACACGCTGCTCGGCCGCGGTTCGTCGACGCCGCTTGCCGACACCGCGGGCAACTTCCTGCGCTGCCTGCCGGTGGCGGTCGTCCTGCTCGTGCCCGGCCTTGCCTGGTACGGCGCGACGCCGGCGGGCTGGGCCTATGCCATCGCCTCGGGCGCGATCGCCTCGGGGCTCGGCTACGCCATCTGGTACAGCGTCCTGCCGGCGCTGAGCCGCACGACGGCCGCCTATGTCCAGCTGACCGTGCCGGCCATCGCCGCGGCCGGTGGCGTCCTCTTCATCGCCGAACCGCTGACCCTGCGCCTCGTCGTCTGCGCCGCGGGTATCCTCGGCGGCGTAGCCCTCGCACTCAGGGCCGCCGAAGCGCGCAAGGCCCGCGCCGCGCCCGCCCCGCGCTGAGCGACCGGAATTTCCTGTCAGACCTCGACGGCAACCAGCGACATCGGCACGGGACGGGATCCGGACGCGTCACCCCTGCCCCTGCCCCTGC
>SLPP01000370.1 GCA_007131945.1 Paracoccaceae bacterium
CGTCCCGCGGTGGGCTTTTACCCCACCGTTTCACCCTTGCCGCCCGGCCCGAAGACCGGAAGGCGGTCTGATCTCTGTGGCGCTTTCCCTCGGGTTTCCCCGGCCGGGCGTTACCCGGCACCGTTGCTTCATGGAGTCCGGACTTTCCTCGGACCTTGCGGCCCGCGGCCGTCCGGCCATCCGCGCCTCTGGCATATGGGCGCGCCGGCCGCGCGCGTCAATCCCGCCGCTTCTCAGGCGGCGCCGGCCCAGTCGCGCAGCCGCGCGACGTAGCGGGCGAGCGTGTCGATCTCGAGGTTGACCCGGTCGCCGACCTCGACCGCGCCCCATGTCGTCACCGCCTTGGTATGCGGAATCAGGTTGACGCCGAATTCGCGGCCCTCGACGTCGTTGACCGTGAGCGAGGTCCCGTTCAGCGCCACCGACCCCTTGGGCGCGATGAAGCCGGCAAGCTCGGCCGGCGCGCGGAAGGTCAGCCGCGTGCTGTCGCCCTCGTCGCGCCTTGCCACCACCTCGGCCAGCCCGTCGACATGGCCCGAGACGATGTGCCCGCCCAGCTCGTCGCCCACCTTCAGCGCGCGTTCGAGGTTGATCCGCCCGCCCTCGCGCCACGCGCCGAGATTGGTCTTGGACAGCGTCTCGGCCGAGATCTCGACCTCGAACCAGTCCGGCCCCAGCGCCACGACAGTCAGGCAGACCCCGTCGCAGGCGATCGAGGCGCCGATGTCGATCGTGCCGGTGTCGTAGCCGGTGGCGATGCGCGCGCGCAGATCGCCGCGCTTCTCCAGCCCCACGATCCGGCCGATATCGGTGATGATTCCGGTGAACATGCGCCTCTCCGTCCTTCGCGCTCTGCCGCCCTTTAGCGCGGATCCGCGCCCGATGGTAGCCACGCGCCGCGCGCCGAGCACTGGTCAATCGCGCCGCCCTCGCCTATTTGGTGCGGCGGAACAGGGGATGGCGAGGACGTCTATGCCAAGGATCATCTATGTCGAGTATAATGGCACCCGCCACGAGGTCGAAGTGCCGAAGGGGCTGACCGTCATGGAGGGCGCGCGCGACAATGGCATTCCGGGGATCGAGGCCGATTGCGGCGGTGCCTGCGCCTGTTCCACCTGTCATGTCTATGTCGCCGAGGACTGGGTCGAGAAGCTGCCGCCTAAGGACCCGATGGAGGAGGACATGCTCGATTTCGCCTACGAGCCCGACCCGGTGCGCTCGCGGCTGACCTGCCAGATCAAGGTGACCGACGAGATGGACGGTCTGGTCGTGCACATGCCGGAAAAGCAGATCTGATCCCGTGCCGCTGCCGGTCGCCACGCAGCTGCGCTACTGGGGGATCGGGGCGCTCGCGCTGGTGCTGGTGCTGTGGTTGCTGGGCGACGTGATCCTGCCCTTCGTGCTCGGCGCCGGGCTCGCCTATCTGCTCAATCCCATCGTCGAGCGGCTGGCAACCCTGGGTCTGAGCCGCGTGCTGGCGACCACCCTGATCGCGATCCTGACGCTGGGCTTCGGCGTCCTGATCCTGGTGTTCCTGGTGCCGGTTCTGGTCGATCAGGGCGCGGCGCTGCTCAAGGAGGTGCCGGGCGTGCTGACCGCACTGCTGGAGACCCTGCAGCGCGAGTTTCCCGGCCGCTACGGCGGCGAGGGCCCCGTGGATCGGGCGCTCTCCGGCCTGACCGAGTGGCTTCAGGCGCGCGGCGGCGAGATCGCCGAGACGGTCTTCGCCTCGGCACGGTCGCTGATCTCGATCCTGTTCATGTTCGTCGTCGTGCCGGTGGTCGCCTTCTATCTTCTGGTCGACTGGCCGCGGCTGGTTGCCCGTTTCGATCGCCTGCTGCCGCGCCAGCACGCGCCGACCATCCGCCGACTCGCCGGCGAGATGGACACCGCGATCGGCGCCTTCGTGCGCGGCATGGGCGCGATCTGCCTCGCCATGGCGGTCTATTACGGGATCGCGCTGACCCTCGTCGGGTTGCAGTTCGGCCTTGTCGTGGGGGTGCTGGCGGGTCTTCTGACCTTCATCCCCTATCTGGGCGCGATCACCGGCGGGATCCTGGCGCTGGGGCTCGCGCTCTATCAGTTCTGGGGCGCGTGGTTCTCGGTCGCGCTGGTCGCGGCGGTGTTCTTCGCCGGGCAGGCGATCGAAAGCTATGCGATCACCCCGCGCGTGGTCGGCCGATCGGTCGGGCTCCATCCGGTTGCGATTCTGGCGGCCCTGTCGATCTTCGGCACGCTGTTCGGGCTGCTCGGGCTCCTGATCGCGGTGCCGCTCGCCGCCGCGCTTGCGGTGCTGGCGCGCTACGGCATCGATCTCTACCAGCAAAGCGCGCTCTATTCCGGCCCGCTGATCAACCCGCACCAGGATGCGTCCGCCGATGACACGCGCGCCGACGACACCTGAGCAGCTGCCGCTGGGACTTCCCGGACTGACCGCGATGGGCCGGGCGGATTTCCTTGAAGCGCCGTCGAACGCGCTGGCGCTTGCCGCGATCGAGGACCCGGCAGGATTGCCGCAGGGCAAGCTGGTGCTGACCGGCCCTCCCGGTGCCGGCAAGACGCATCTGGCGCATATCTGGGCAGCAGCGAGCCGCGCGCGGTGGATAGAGCCCGAGGCACTGGCCACGGAGTTGCCCGCGCTCGTGCAGGCGCCCGTCGGCGCAACGGTGGTGATCGACGATGCCGAGCGCGCCGCAGGGACCGCGGGCGAGGAGGCGCTCTTTCATCTGCACAACCACCTGCAGGCGACCCGCGGGCTGCTTCTGCTGACGGCCGGAGCGCCGGCACGCGACTGGGGGCTCGCCCTGCCCGATCTTCTCTCGCGGCTGGTCGCAGCAACCCATGTCGCGCTCGACCCGCCCGACGACGCGCTGCTGGCGGCGGTTCTCGTCAAGCTCTTCAACGACCGCCAGATACGCGTCTCGCCGCAGCTGATCGATTTCCTGCTCGCCCGGATCGAACGCTCGCTGGCGCAGGCCCGTGCGGTGGTCGCGGCGCTCGATACGCGGGCGCTGGCGCAGAAGCGGCCGGTTTCACGCCAACTTGCGGCGGAAATCCTCTCCGGGGGGCTCGACAAGGACGCCTGAGACGCGGCATCACGGATCTGTCGCATTCCCCTTTCAAGAACGCATCATGACCCAGGCCGATTTCCTGCGCGCCGCATTCCCCGAGCCCATCGATCCGCCCGCCGGTTTCGACCCCGCTGCGCCCGCGCGCTTCTTCAACCGCGAGCTTTCCTGGCTCGCCTTCAACTGGCGCGTCCTGGAAGAGGCGTCGAACCCGCGCGTGCCGCTGCTTGAAAGGGTGCGCTTCCTGTCGATCTCGGCCAACAACCTCGACGAATTCTACACCGTCCGTGTCGCCGGCCTGCGCGAACTCAAGCGCGCCGGCAACACGACGCCGGCGGCCGACGGGCTGACGCCCGAGGAGCAACTCAAGCTGATCAACGAGGATGCCCGCAAGCTGATGACCGCGCAGCAGGCGACGCTGGGCAGGCTGCGCCGCGAACTCGAGGACGAGCAGATCTTCATCCTCGACCGCAGCGGACTGACCGAGGCGGATCGTGCCTTCCTCGCCGACTACTTCCTTTCGAACGTCTTTCCGATGCTCTCGCCCCTGGCGATCGACCCGGCGCATCCCTTTCCGTTCATCCCGAATACCGGCTTCTGCCTGGCGCTGAAGCTCGAGCGCCGCGCCGACGGGCTGAAGCGCAATGCGCTGCTGCCGGTGCCGCAGCAGATCGCGCGCTTCATCCCGCTGCCGACCGAGGGCGCGACACATCGCTTTCTGCCACTGGAGGAGCTGCTCCTGGACCAGCTCTCCGCGCTCTTTCCCGGCTATCGGGCGACGACCTATGCCGGCTTCCGCGTGCTGCGCGACTCGGACATGGAGGTCGAGGAGGAGGCCGAGGATCTGGTGCGCGAGTTCGAGGTGGCGCTGAAGCGGCGGCGGCGCGGCGAGGTGGTGCGGCTGAAGCTCAGCGCCGGCGCCGCGCCGGAGTTGCGCGACCTGATCATGGACGAGCTGGAGGTCGGCGAGGACGAGATGATCGAGGTCGACGGCCTTCTCGGCATCGCCGATCTGACCGAACTGGTGCTCGATTCCCGCCGCGACCTGCAATGGCCGAGCTTCACCCCGCGGGTGCCGGAACGGGTGCAGGACCATGACGGCGACATCTTCGCCGCGATCCGGCAGAAGGACATGCTGCTGCACCACCCCTACGAGACCTTCGACATGGTGGTGCGCTTTCTCGAACAGGCGGCGCGCGACCCGAACGTGCTGGCGATCAAGCAGACGCTCTACCGCACCTCGCGCGACAGCCCGATCGTCGCGGCGCTGTGCGAGGCGGCCGAGGCCGGCAAGTCGGTGACCGCCTTCGTCGAGCTCAAGGCGCGCTTCGACGAGGCCGCCAACATCCGCCAGTCGCGCCGGCTGGAACGCGCCGGGGCGCATGTCGTCTACGGCTTCATCCAGTACAAGACGCATGCGAAGATCAGCGCGGTCGTGCGGCGCGAGGGCGATCGGCTGGCGACCTACACGCATTTCGGGACCGGCAACTATCATCCGATCACGGCGCGCATCTACACCGATCTGAGCCTCTTCACCTGCGACGCGGCGCTCGGGCGCGACGCGGTGCGGGTCTTCAACTACCTCTCGGGCTATGCCGAGCCCGAGCGGCTGGAGAACCTCGCCATCTCGCCCCTAACATTGAAGGACCGGCTGCTGGAACTGATCGAGGCGGAAGCCGCGCATGCCCGCGCCGGGCGACCGGCGCAGATCTGGGCGAAGATGAACTCGATCATCGAGCCTGACGTGATCGACGCGCTCTACGCAGCGGGCGCGGCGGGGGTGAAGATCAGCCTGGTGATCCGCGGCATCTGCGGCATCCGGCCGGGCATCCGGGGGCTCTCGGAGAACATCCGGGTCAAGTCGATCGTCGGGCGCTTCCTCGAGCATTCGCGCATTGTCTGTTTCGGCGCCGGCCAGGGCCTTCCGGGGGCAGAGGCGCGGGTGTTCATCTCGTCGGCCGACTGGATGGGGCGGAACCTCCTGCGCCGGGTCGAGACGCTGGTCGAGATCAGGAACCCCACGGTCAAGCGCCAGATCGTCGAGCAGATCATGGCGGCGAACCTGCATGACGAGGCGCAGAGCTGGGTGCTCGACGGCAGCGGGACCTTCACCCGCGCGAGCACCGCGACCGAGCTCGGGGCCGAGCGTCCGCCCTTCAACTGCCACCGCTTCTTCATGGAGAACCCGTCGCTTTCGGGGCGCGGCTCGGCCGGGGCGCAGGACGTGCCGGAACTGGCGCACGGGCCGGATTGAGCCCGAATGTCGAATGGTCCACGCGTGGACCATTTCGCAAGAACCTGACAAAAATAGATAAATCGCCGGCGTTAACCGCAATGAAACTTTCGCCTTCGTGGCCCGCGGGCCGTTCGCGCGGGCTGCAGGCGGGCGGGTCGTGCCGCCGGATCAGGGACGCCGCGCCAGCGCGAGTCGCGGCGCGGGCGCGAAGCCGAGCGCGTCGAGAAATGCCACCAGCGCGGTGTCGTTCCAGCGGACAAGGCTGCGCATCCGCTCGACCCTCAGCGCGCCGAGATTGACGGCAAGCTGCGAGACCAGCGCCCGCCCGACACCCTGGCCCGCGAAACCCGGATCGACGCCGAGCGTGTCGATCACGCCCACCGGCGCCACCTCGCCATAGGCACCGAGATCGACGCGCGCCATGACGAAACCGACGACCAAGCCGTCGAGCTCGGCCACCAGCGACACGCGCACGTCGGAGTGGTTCAGCGCCTCGTCGAGCTTCTGCGCCAGGTAGTCGCGGCGGTCGCGGCCCGAGAGGTGGCGGTCGATGGCGGCGATCGCGTCGAGATCGCCCGGCCGCATCGAGCGTACCGGCACCCGGTCGCGGGCGAGCGATTCGACGTCGTCGGACGTCGCCTGGCTGAAGTCGAGCTCCTGCGGCGCGTCCGCGGGACGCGGGATCAGGTCCTCGTAAAGTCGCGGCATGGCATGGCCTCCTTTGCGGCGATGACCGGGCGGTGCGCGGTCAGAGTGAGGCACCCGGTGCGAGGGCACGCTCGACGACGAGGCTTTCGGCCGGGGCAAACCCGGCGGCGGCAAGGAAGTCCAGCAGACCGCGCGCCTCCCAGTCGACCTCGGTGACGACACGGTCGATGCCCTTGCGTTCCAGAACCGCCATCAGCGCGTCGATCAGCGCCCGCCCGCCGCCGGCACCGGCGTGGTCGGGATGCACGCCGATCGCATCAAGCGCGGCGGCGCGGGTCGCGTCGCCGAATTCGCCATCCATCAGCCGGGCGAGCGCGAAGCCGGCAAGCCTGCCGTCGCGGCGCAACCCGACATGGACGAAGCGTTTCGGCGCGGCGAGCGTGCGCGCCAGCCGGCGGGCGAAGAAGGCGCCGCGGTCGCGGCCGGTGATCGCGGCGTCGATGGCGACCACCTCGGCCAGTTCCTCGGGCGTCAGCGGGCCGGTCTGCCAGTCACTGGCGGGCATGGCGGGTCCTCCGGTCAGGCGGCCATGGCCGCGTAGCGCTCGGAATATTCGAGGTCGTCCTCGGCCGAGAGCACCTCCTCGATGATCGGCAGGAGCGCCTTTTCCTCCTTGAGGATATGCGCCTGCAGCCGTTCGATCAGCTCGGCCGCGTGGCTGCGGTAATCCTCCCACTGCATCTCGGTCATGCCGTGTTCCAGCGCCTTGCCGCTCATCTCGGCGACGCGGTCGGCGACCGGCAGGATGACGCGGTGCTCCTCGGTCAGGACGCGACCGATCTCGTCCTCGCCCTCCTCGGCGAGGCGCTCGAAGATCTCCTCCTCGAAGGCGAAATGGACATGTACCTCGTGCGGGATCGCGGTCGAGAGCCGCGAGAGCACGTCGCGCGCCTCGTCGCTGTCGAGATCGGGCATGCCGCGCCCGCCCTTGGCGAGGAGGTTCTCGAGCGCGTCGAGGAGCGCGCTCGAGGCCATGTGGTCGTCGTGCAGCGCGCGGCTGGTGGCAAGTCTGAAGTCGTCTTCCATGACAGGTCCTTTCCGTTGGCCGGTCCGGGGGCCGGCCGTTCACATTGCGCCCGGTTGCGCGTTCAGGCGTTCAGCGCCTCGTATTTCGCCTGCAGCTCCTCCTCGCTCTCTTCCCAGTCGGGATTGGGGATGATGCAATCCTCGGGGCAGACGAGCTTGCACTGCGGCTCGTCCTCGGCGCCGACGCATTCGGTGCATTTCATCGGATCGATGACGTAGATGTCGCCGGGCGTGATCGCCTCGTTCGGGCAGACCGGCTCGCAGGCATCGCAGGCGGTGCAGGTGTCGATGATCATCAGGGCCATGGCGGATACCTCCTTCGCTTGGCCGTCTCAGGCAGGAACCGGCTCGGCGGCCTGGGCGAGCCGCTGGTGGCGGAAGGCGCCCCAGAGCGCCGCGCCGATGGCGCCGGCATGGATGCTGTCGGGATGGCTGGTGACCGTGGCCTCCATGCCCTTCATCTTCTCCAGATCCTCGCCGATGGCGCGGATCAGCCCCTGGTCGAGCGCGAGGCCGCCGGTGACCATGACCTTGCCCGACTTCGCGCCGATCGCCTTCAGCAGCCGCGTCAGCCGCGAGGCCATCGAGATATGGATGCCCTTGACGATGTTGGGCGCGGTGATCCCGCGCGAGACCATGTTGATGACATCGGTCTCGGCGAGCACGGCACAGATCGAGGAGACGACCTCGGGGTCGTCGGCCTGGGCGGAAAGCGTGCCGATCTCCTCCTGCGCGATGCCGAGGTAGCGGGCGATGTTCTCGAGGAACTGGCCCGAGCCCGAGGCGCACTGGCTGGTCATCTTGTAGGTCAGCACCTTGCCGCGCTCGTCGATCAGGATCGCGCGGCCGTGCAGTGCGCCGCAGTCGAGCACCGCGCGGCTCTCGGGGTCGAGATAGACGGCGCCGCGGGCATGCGTGGTCATGGTGTAGAAATGCCCGGTGTGGAAGGGAATCGCCTCGCCCTCGCCGGTGGTGGCGCAATAGTCGACGTCCGATCGCGTGAGCCCGGCATCCTCGAGCGCCTGGTCGTAGGCGGTGCCGGCAAGCTCGAACGGGTCGCGGTTGCGGATGCGCACCAGCGCGCGTGAGAGCCATTCCGGCCCGGCGCCCTCGTCGCGGAAGACGGCGACCTTTATCGCCGAGGTGCCGACATCGATGCCTGCGGTGATCGTCATGCCATTTCTCCCATCATGTCGTCGTCGATCTGACCGCCCTCGGGCAGCACGTCACTCGGCGCGGCGATGCCGTGGGCGCTGCGGCGGGCGAACTCGGCGGCGCCGAGCGCGCCCGTGTAGATCGAATCCGGGTCGATGTTGATCGTCACGTCGCCGTAGTTTTCCTTCACGAGTTTGCGAAGTTCGCGCACCGCCGCCTCGTTCTTGGCGACGCCGCCGGTGAAGGTGAACTCGTCGGTGATGCCGCCCGAACGCGAGATGATCGACATCGCCCGCAGGATGATCGCGCGGTGCAGCCCGGCGATGATGTCGGTGCGCTTCTCGCCCAGCGCCAGCCGGTCGCGCAGCTCGGCGCCGGCGAAGACCGTGCAGGTCGAGTTGATCCGCGCCGGCTTGTCGGACTGCATCGCCATCGGGCCGAGCTCGTGCAGCCCCATGTTCATCTCGTCGGCGATGTAGCCGAGGTAGCGGCCGCAGCCGGCGGCGCAGCGGTCGTTCATCTGGAAGTTCTCGACGATCCCGTTCTCGTCGATCTGGATGCCCTTGGTGTCCTGCCCGCCGATGTCGAGCACCGTGCGGGTGCGGGGATACATCAGATGCGCGCCGAGCCCGTGGCAGAGGATCTCGGAGCGGATGTTCTCTTTCGGGAAGGGCAGCGTCACGCGGCCGTAGCCGGTGCCGACCTGGCCGGTCTCCTCGAGCTCGATCGCCAGCGCATCCTCGACCGCGGCGACGACATCGACGCCACCGACGCCGTGGCCCTCGGCCAGGACCCGGTCGAGCGCGCGGCGGAACTTCTCGGACAGGCGTCCCGAGGGCGGGCGGTTCTCGACCGCGATGATCGACTTGTCGTAGATGTTGACGACGAGGTTGTAGGGCACCTTGGCGTCGCGCGCGACATCCTCGGAGATCGCCAGGTAGCGCGAGCCGGCGAGGTCGCGGAAGAAGTCCGACTTGCGGCTCGCGCCCGGGGCGTAGAGCGCCGGGGCCTCGTCGCGCAGCTGGCGGAAGACCTCGGCGACCACCTCGCGCACGCCGCCGGCATCCTCGGCGAACTGCTCGCCCTCGATCTTGCTCAGGCAGGTCTCTTCCAGGTCGCCGAGCTGCTCGAGGAACTGCTCCAGCCGGAAGGCGCGCTCCAGCGCCTCAAGGAAGGCGTCGACCTCGGCCGGCGTCTGGTCACCGGTGGCCAGCTTGCGGCGAAAGAGGGTGAAGCGCGCGTCGATCCGCGCCTCCTCGCCGGCGACGCGGCAGGCGGTGTCGTAGTTCGACCGCGAATTGGTGATGCCGCGGCCGAGCACGTTGGCGTCGTCGTCCAGGAGCACCGCCTTGGTGGTGGTCGATCCGAGATCGATCCCGACATAGGTCCTCATGCCGCAACCTCCTTCCTGCGGGTGCCCGAGCGCTTCTGCTCGACCATCTGGAAATAGCTTTCGAGCCGGTTCTTGACGTTGGCCGGCGAGAAGTAGCGCGGATCGACGAGGTCGGTCTCGATGAAGGCCGCGGGCTTGCCGGTGCGGCGCTCGACCTCGCGCATGATCAGAAGCTGGCCCGCCGAGAAGCTGTTGCAGCTCTTGATCGAGTTGATCAGCAGCCCGTCGGCCTCGTATTCCTCGATGTAGTCGCAGAGCATGTCGACGCGCATCGGCAGCGAGCGGTTGGTGTAGACGCCGAGGCAGTATTCGGCGAGCGTCTCGAGCGGGCGGTCGGGGTCGTGGCGGAAGCCAAAGTCGTAGGTGCCGCCGACCTTGGAGTAGGACGAGGCGACGACCACCGCGCCCTCGTCGTAGAACATCTTCCAGAACTGGCGGAAGCTCGTGTAGTTGGGCGGCCCCTCGACCACGAGGCGGTAGCGCTGGTCCTGCATCGGGCCCTCGGGCGTGACCGGGCCCTCGCCCTTCGCGATCCGCTCCTCGACCTCGGAGCGCAGGAACTGGTAGTACTGGATCGCGTCGTCGGTGCCGCGGAAGGCGCCGAAGATCGGCCCGATATAGTAGATGCCGCCGAAAAAGGCGTCGATCGGCGAGGGCTTGTGCCGGGCGCTCTTCAGCACGGCGACCAGGTCATCCTCGGCCTCGGCCGATTTCTTCAGGTATTCGCGCAGCCGGTCGATGTCGAACTTGACGCCGCTCACCTCCTCGAGCTTGGGGATCACGCTCTCCTTCAGCTGACGCACCATGTACTGCACCATGTTCGGCGTGATCTTGCCGTCGCCCTGGTAGGGTGTGTGCAGCATGATGGTCGGGCACTTGTACTGCTCGCGCAGCAGTTCGAACCACTTCAGGAAGGTGAAGCAGCCGGTATAGGAGAGAAGCAGCACGTCGGGGTCGGGCATCTTGCGCCCGTTGGGGCCGATGTTGCCCTTCGCCATCATGCCGATGTCGGATTTCACATAGGTGCAGACATCGTCGGAATGGCCCTGCTTCTCGGCCTCGAGCACATAGGCGCCCGACTTGCGGCGCAGGCCGGACTGGATGGCGTTGACCTCGGGCAGATTGTTGATGAGATCGAAGCACATGACCAGTTCGTTGAGGTTGCCCGGCACGAAGGTCGAGCAGACCTTGGCGCCGGTCTCGGGCGCGTCGGCGAGCCGGTCGTAATGGGCGGCCATCATCGCCTTCTGCTTGAGCATCGAGGCGTCCTTTTCGGCCTCGGCGATCGGCGGCTTGGCGGGGCTCGGTCTGGCGGTTGGCTGGGTCATGCGCCGCTCCACAGTTTGATGGCGTCGGAAAAGGTGCCGGCCTGCTCGCGGATGGGCTGCATCTGGCCGGAATTCTCAGCGTATTTGAAGGCGATGAAGGGGATGTCGGCGTCGCGCAGGACGTTCTGCAGCATCGGCCGTTCCAGCAGCGCCGGGTCGCAGAAGCTGGGCGCGGCGAAGATCACGCCGTCGGCACCCGAGCGCTTGACCGCCGCGATCAGGTATTTCCCCTTCTCCGCCTGGTCGGGCTCGTATTTCGACGAGGTGCTTTCCGAATGGTGCAGGAAGGCGGCGGCGAGGTTCGCCAGCGGGTCGCCGTCGGTGGGGACGTCGTCAATCAGCCAGCGGGTGACCAGAAGCAGGTCGTCATCGACCACGTAGCAGCCGGCGAGTTCCAGCGACTTGATCAGGTTCAGGGGCGGCTGTTCGCAGAACATCCCCGAGAGGACGACGCGCGAGTTGTCGCGCAGGCTGCGATCCTCGGCCGCCTCGGCCGCGGCGATGTAGCCGCGCAGCATCTCGCTGTGCTCCTCGACCGGCAGGACAAGGCCGGCGCGCAGGATCAGGAAGATCTCGGGCGCCGGCGCCTTCCACGGCACCTTCGCGCGCAGCGCGTAGAGGTCACGCACCAGCCGGCGGTTCTCGTTGTAGACCGCGATCGAGTTGTTCAGCGCCTCGTCGGTGATCTTCGTGCCGGTGACGCGTTCGAGATCCTCGCGCAACTCGGCGAGTTCGGCGATGTAGTAGTTGCCGCCGACCGCGTCCTCGTAGTTTTGTGGAACGTCGAAATAGCGGCTGTAGACATGCGGAAACATGATCTTCCACATCCCCGAGAGGTTGCGGATCACGTCGCAGATCGAGGGAAAGAGCATCCCGTCGACGAAGTCGAGCCTTCCGCTGACGCCGAGTTCGATGGTCGAGCGCGGGATGCGGCAGATGTAGCTCTGGTAATAGGCGTCACCGTGGATCACCTCGATCGCGTCGCCGCCGCCGACGATGCCGAGCGGCAGGGCGTTGGCGGCGTGGATCAGTTCGCGCGGGACATAGATCGGCAGGTAGCCGACGACCTTGCGGCCGGGCTCGGCCTCCTTCCAGCGGCGCGCCTCGCCGAAGTTCAGATCGTCGAAGATCGCCTGGGCGCGGGCGACGAGGGCGTCGCGATAGGCGGCCGGGTCGCCGTTCGGGGCGGGTTTTCTGGCGGGCGTCGTCATGCGTGCTCCCACTTGGCTTCGCGGCGCGCCAGAAAGGCGTTGAGCCCCTCCACCGCGTCCTTCGTTGACATCAGGTCGTCGAGATACTGGCGTTCCACCGCGTCGAGACGGGCGGCCATGCGGGCGGCAAACTCGGCGCGGGCGGCGCGCACCGCGTGGCGCAGCGCGGCGGCGCTTTTCGGCAGCAGATGCGCTTCGACCCA
>SLPP01000158.1 GCA_007131945.1 Paracoccaceae bacterium
AGCGCCGAGACCGGCTCGTCGAGGATCAGGATGCGGGCATTGGCGGCGAGCGCGCGGGCGATGCCGATCCGCTGCGCCTGCCCGCCCGAGAATTCGTGCGGATAGCGGTCGAGGAATTCCGGGCGCAGGTTCACCGCGTCGAGCAGTTCGTCGATGCGCTTCCGCCGCGCCTTGCGGTCCACGCCGTGCAGGTGGACGAGCGGCACTTCCAGGATCTGGCGGATCGTCTTGCGGGGATTGAGGCTCGAGACCGGGTCCTGGAAGACGTACTGGATGCGACGCCCGAATTCCGCCGGGTCGGCGCGGTCGAGCGCGGCGCCCTCGATCTCGATCGCTCCCTCGGTCGGCGGCTGCAGGCCGACGAGCATCCGCGCCAGCGTCGATTTCCCGCAGCCCGATTCGCCGACGATGCCCAGCGTCTCGCCCGTCTGCACCTCGAAGCTCGTCGGGTGGACGGCGTGCAGGATCGCCCGCGGCGGGCCGATCAGGCGCTTGCCGATCTCGAAGCGGCAGGCGAGGTCCCGGGTTCTCAGCGCGATCGTCATTGCGCGGCCTCGAGCGTCACTTCGGGGTAGAGGCAGCGAACGCGGCGCGCGCCGCCCGCGAGCGGGATCTCGCCCTGCCGGCAATTGGCCTGCGCCTTGGCACAGCGCGGGGCGAAGGCGCAGCCGGGGGGCAGGTCGTCGACCGCGGGCGGCAGGCCGGGGATCGCCTCCAGCCGGCGGCGGCCGGTGCCAAGCTCCGGCACGCAGGCGATCAGCCGGGCGGTGTAGGGATGGGCGGGGGCGTCGAGCACCGCCTGCGTCGGCCCCTCCTCGACGATGCGGCCGGCATACATGACCGCGACCCGGTCGCAGAGCTGCGCGACGACGCCGAAATCATGGGTGATGAAGAGGATCGCGAGCCCCCGGTCGCGGCGCAGGTCGTCCAGAAGCTTCAGGATCTGCGCCTGCACGGTGACGTCGAGCGCGGTCGTCGGCTCGTCCGCGATCAGCACGTCGGGGTCGTTGGCCAGCGCCATGGCGATGCCCACGCGCTGACGCATGCCGCCCGAGAGCTCGTGCGGATACGACCCGATGCGGCCCTTGGGATTGGGGATCTGGACGTCGGCGAGCAGTTTCTCGGCCCGCGCCCAGGCCTCGGCCCGGCTGACCGGGTGGTGGACGCGGATCGCCTCGGCGAGCTGGTCGCCGATCCGGTAGAGCGGGTGCAGGGTCGAGAGCGGGTCCTGGAAGATATAGGCGACGCGGTTGCCGCGCAGCGCGCGCAACCGGCGGTAGGGCGCGCCGACCAGATCCTCGCCGTCTAGCCGTACGGCGCCGCCGGTGATGACCCCGGGCGGCGAGGCGACGAGGCCCATGACCGAGAGCGCCGTCACCGACTTGCCCGAGCCCGACTCGCCGATCAGGCCGAGGCATTCGCCGGGCCGGATCGACAGCGTCACCCCACCCACGGCCCTGGCCGTCCGCCTGCCGAGCCGGAAATCGGTGCGCAGGTCGTCGATGCGCAAAAGCCCCTCGCCGCCCTTGTCCGGCGGCGGGGCCTTGCGGTCGACGAGCGTCGCCGCCATCGGCCGGGCCAGCGCCCCCGAGCGCAGGCGCGGGTCGAGCGCGTCGCGCACCCCGTCGCCGAGGAGGTTGATCGACATCACGATCAGCAGGATCATGACGCCCGGCACGATCGAGGTATGCGGCGCGGTGATCAGCGCGCCCCGCGCCTCGCCCAGCATCGAGCCCAGATCCGCCTGCGGCGGCTGGCTGCCGAGGCCGAGGAAGGAAAGCCCCGCGGTCTCGAGGATCATCCAGCCCACTGTCGTCGACATGGCGATGACGATGACGGGCACGACGTTGGGCAGCACCTCGGTCAGGATGATCCGCCCGTGGCCGAGGCCCGAGAGCCGCGCGGCATCGACGAATTCCTTGTGCGCGATGGAAACCGTGACACCGCGGATGTTGCGGGCGAAGAAGGGGATGTTGACGACGGCGACGGCAATGAGCGCGTTCATCAGCCCCGGCCCCAGCGCCGCGACGATGGCGAGCGCGAGCAGGATGTAGGGGAATGCCATCAGCATGTCGACGCCGCGCATCGTCACGTTGTCGGTGCGTCCCCCGGCATAGCCCGCGACGATGCCGATGGTGGCGCCGATCACCGCCGCGATCAGCGCCGCGGCGAAGCCCACCGCGAGGCTCAGCCGCGTGCCGTGCAGAAGCCGCGAGAGCAGGTCGCGGCCCAGATGGTCGGTGCCGAGGAGGTGCCCCTCGGAGAGCGGCCGCAGGAAGCGGTTCGCCGTGTTGGTGACATTCGGCGGATGCAGCGGCAGGAGCGGCGTGATCAGCGCGAGCACCACGATGATGGCCAGCACCACCGCGCCGAAGGCCGCGAGCCGGTTGCGGAAGAGAAGGCGCAGGAAGAGGCTCATGTCTTGATCCGCGGATCGAGCCAGGCCTGCAGGACGTCGACGACGATGTTGAAGCCCACGTAGCAGGCGGCGACGAAGACGACGCCGCCCTGCACCAGCAGGATGTCGCGGCGCAGGATCGCGTCGACCAGCATCCGGCCGATGCCCGGCCACTGGAAGACGATCTCGATATAGACCGCGCCCGAGAGCACGAATCCGGCCTGCAGGCCGAGGACCGGCAGGATCGAGACCATCGCCGCGCGCAGCGCATGGGACCAGATCACCCGGCGCTCGTGCACGCCCTTGGCGCGGGCGGTGCGGATGAAGTCCTGGCGCAGCACCTCGAGCATCGCGGCGCGCGACAGACGGGCGACGACGCCGGTGGCGACGATCGAGAGCGCGATCGCCGGCATGGTCAGGTGGCGGATGAGGTCGGGCAGGTCGCCGCCGCCGAACATCGAATACATGCCCGAGACCGGCAGCCACCTGAGCTTCACCGCGAAGAGCAGGATCATCATCATGCCGAGGAAGAAGGAGGGCACCGAGATGCCCAGGATCACCGCCGCCGTGATCGCCTTGTCGGCCAGCCCGTACTGCCGCGCCGCCGAGACGGTGCCGGCGACGATGCCGAGGAGCGCGCAGAGCAGGAAGGCGGTGCCGGCGAGGATCAGCGTCGCGCCGAAGCGGTCGAGGATCTCGTCCAGCACCGGGCGGTTGAGCGCGAAGGAGCGGCCGAAATCGCCCTGCAGCAGGTTGCCGATCCAGACGAAATACTGCTGCCAGAGCGGCCGGTCGAGGCCGAGAT
>SLPP01000310.1 GCA_007131945.1 Paracoccaceae bacterium
ACATGCCCGAGTTCGTGCGCGATGACCGAGGAAAGCTCCTCGGCCGTGACCTCGCCGGCATGGTATTTCTGCAGGAAGCCGCGGGTGATGAAGATCCGCCCGTCCGGCGCGGCGAGGCCGTTGATCGGCGCGATCTCGTAGACCTGCACCCGGATCCGCGGCAGGTCGAGCGCCCGCGCCATCCGGTCGCAGAGCGCGGTCAGCCGCCGGTCGGCGAGCAGCGTCGAGCGCGCATCAAGCTCACGCCGCGTCCGCCAGGACGAGAACTGGTAGACGAGGAAGGCATAGGCGAGTGCGAGCAGAAGCGGGGTGAGCTTGAGCATGGACCAGATATGGCGCGGCGCGGCCGGCGGAACAAGGGAAACCGCGCCGATGTGAAGCGGCTCAGTCGAGAAGCAGCGTCACCGCCAGCATCGCCGCGAAGGAGGCGGTGACCAGCGCGCCGAGCGTGCCGTTCTCGACATGCTCGCTCGCCTCGGGGAGAAGCTCGGAGAAGACCATCCACAGCATCGCGCCCGCCGCGAGGCCGAGCCCGACCGGCAGCCAGGGGGTGAAGGTCAGGACGAACAGGAAGGCGGGCACGGCAAGCAGCGGCTGCGGCAGGCTCGAGCCGATGGCGAAGAGCCCGGCGCGCAGCACCGAGGCGCCGCGCGGCACCATGACCAGCGCGATCGCCAGCCCCTCGGGGATGTTGTGGAGCGCGATGGCGAGCGTGATGAACTCGCCCAGCCGCTCGCCCCCGCCCCAGGCGACGCCGACGCCGACGCCCTCGGCCGCCGAATGCGCGGTCATCACCGCCATGATCAGGAAGACCTTGCGCCGCGCATTGGCCGCCTCGGTCATCACCGTCGCCTCGGGCAGCAGCGCCTTGGCCAGCCAGATCAGCACCAGGCCCGCCATGATCCCGGCAAGCGTGCGCACCGGGTTCAGGTCGAACCCCTCGACGATCAGGCTGAACGAGGCCGCGAGCATCAGCCCCGCGGCGATCGCCGTGCCCACCGCCTGCGCCCGCGCCGTCGCCCGGCGCATCGCCAGGAGCGGCAGCGCGCCGAGTCCGGTGGCCAGCGCCGTGATCATCGCGGCGATGAAGACGATCAGGACCGTGGGTTCGTTCATCGGGGCCTCTGGCTGGGAACCTGGCTGGGCCGCGCTCACGCTGGGCGGGGCGGCGGGCGGTGTCAAGCGGCGGGGAGCGATTGACGCCGGGACCGGGGCGCGACACTCTGCCCCGGTCGCGACCGGAGGTTCCATGCCCGACCACGTCCTGCCCGCCCCGCCCGTCGCCAGCCTGGCCGTCGCCGGCTCCGCCGCGCGCTTTCCCCTGCGCCGCATCTTCTGCGTCGGGCGCAACTATGCCGAGCACGCGCGCGAGATGGGCCACGATCCCGACCGCGAGCCGCCCTTCTTCTTCACCAAGCCCACTGACGCCGCCTTCGACGCGCCCGAGGGCGGCGGGGTGGCGATCCCCTTTCCGCCGGCGACGCGGGATCTGCATTTCGAGATCGAGCTCTCGGTCGCCATCGGGCGCGGCGGTACGGACATCGCCGAGGCCGAGGCGCCGGCCCATGTCTTCGGCCATGCCGTCGGCATCGACCTGACCCGCCGCGACTTGCAGGCGCAGGCGAAGAAACTGGGGCGCCCCTGGGACATGGCCAAGGGGTTCGATCTTTCGGCGCCGCACGGGGCGATCGTGCCGGTCGCGGCCTGGAACAGCCCCGGCGCGGGCGCGATCTGGCTCGACTGCGACGGCGAGCGGCGGCAGGAGGCGGACCTCGCCGAGATGATCTGGCCGGTGGCCGGGATCATCGCCGCGCTCAGCCGGCTGGTGCGGCTGGCACCGGGCGATCTGATCATGACCGGGACGCCGGCGGGCGTCGGCGCGGTGGCCCCGGGCGGGGTGCTTGCGGGCGGCGTCGCGGGCCTGCCGGGCGTGTCGCTGCGCATCGGTTGAGGCGGGGCGCGACGATCCCGCCCCTTGCCCCTGCCCGCGCGGCGCGAAAGAAGACCGAGAAGAGCCAGATCCGGATCCCCGCATGACCACGCCCAAGCGCCATTTCCCGCCGCCGCCGCCGCTGACGCCGGACCCGCCGGGCCTCTGGCGGCGGGTGCCGCCGGCGATCTTCCCGCCGATCATGGGGCTTTTCGGCCTCGGCCTCGCCTGGCGCGCGCTCGGCGAGGCGCTGCCCGCCGTCGCGGGCCTGGCGGAGGCCTTCCTCGGCGGCGTGATGCTGCTCTTCGCCTTCGCCGCCGTGGCCTGGGCGTCGAAACCGCTGCGCCGGCCGGGCGTGCTGGCCGAGGAGATGCGCGTGCTGCCGGGGCGCGCCGGCGTGGCGGCGGCGGTGCTTTGCGTGATCCTGACCGCGGCGGTTCTGGTGCCCTATGCGCCGGGGCTGGCGCTGGCGGTCGCCTGGGTGGGGATGGCGCTGCTCGCGGGCCTCGGAGTGCTGGTCGCGAGCGCCTTCCTCGCCGGGCCGGAGGAGGCGCGGGTCGTCACCCCGGTCTTCCACCTTGTCTTCGTCGGCTACATCCTGGCGCCGCTGGCGCTTGTGCCACTGGGGCAGGGGGGCGTCGCGGTCGCGATCTACGCGCTGACGCTGGCCGTCGCCGCGCTGATCTGGGCCGAGAGTCTGCGCCAGATTCTGGCCCGCATCCCACCCGCGCCGCTGCGCCCGCTCCTGGCGATCCATCTCGCCCCCGTCAGCCTTTTCGCCACGGTCGCGGCGCTTCTCGGCTGGGGCGGCGTCGCGCTCGCCTTCGCCCTCGCGGGCCTCGCGCTGCTGGCGGTGTTCCTCGCCAGCGCGCGCTGGCTGCTCGAGGCCGGGTTCACGCCGCTCTGGGGGGCGCTGACCTTCCCGCTGGCGGCTTTGGCCACGGCCGTCCTGCGCGCCGTTCCCGATCCGGCCGGCCTCTGGCTCGGCGCGGCGCTGGTCCTGGCGGCGACGGGCCTCAACATCCCCGTCGCGGTGAGGGTGCTGCGCCTCTGGGCGCAGGGCGGGCTTGCTGCGAAGACGAACGCGGCGACGGTCTGAGCGCGCGGGCGGGCGGCGGCTGACGCGGACCGTGGGGCCGGTCAGCGCTGCATCAGCGCCTCGTGCCGGGCGATCGCGTCGTCGATGTCGTCATAGGCCTCCAGCGCGCCGTCGTGCAGCACGAGCCCGCTCTCGCAGAAGCTGCGCAGGTCCGACATCGAATGGCTGATCA
>SLPP01000055.1 GCA_007131945.1 Paracoccaceae bacterium
AAGGTCAGCGGCACGATCAGCAGCCGCAGCCCCTCGGCCGGCAGCACAAGCCCGAAGGCAAGCCCGGCGAGCATCGCCAGCGGAATGGCGATCGTCAGGTTCTTCGTGATCGTCTGGATGAAGCCAAGCATCGGGACCTTCCGCTTCGGGCCGTCGGTCGGGGTCTTCGGTGGACCTCGGGTCCACCGGCAAGCCGCCGGCAAGCCACCGATTCCCTTTGACTTGGACCCGCCTCGCATTTAGTTAGCAATCAATCACTAACTTGGAAAGCCCCCTTGAGGCGCAAATCCGCAGAAGACCGCAAGGCCGAGATCGTCGATGCCTGCCTCGTGCTCGCCTACCGGCTGGGTCCGGACCGGATGACCACCGGCGACGTCGCGCGCGAGGTCGGGCTGACGCAGGCCGGCATCTTCCGGCATTTCGCCAGCAAGCAGGCGCTCTGGCAGGCCGTGGCCGAGGCGATCACCGTGCGCCTCACCGCCGCCTGGGACCGGGCGCTGGCCTCGGACGCGCCGGCGGAGGCGCGGCTGCGCGCGCTGATCGGCGCGCAGTTCGATCAGATCAGCGCCATGCCGGCGATGCCCGCGATCCTCTTCTCGCGCGAGTTGAACGTCGACAACCATGCCCTGCGCGAGGCGATCCGTGCCTGCCTCATGTCCTTTCAGGCGCATGTCGTGGCGCTTCTCGAGCAGATGCGCCGCGACGGCCGGCTGCGCCCCGGTCTCGCGCCCGAGGATGCGGCGGTCTTCCTGATCTCGCTGATCCAGGGTCTCGCGATCCGCTGGTCGCTGGGCGCGCGGAGCTTTCCGCTGACCGAGGAGGGGGCGCGGCTCCTCGACCAGATGCTGGCGCTGATGCACGAACCGGAAGACGGAGGCTGAGATGACGGAACTGCGCCGAACACGCCCCCTTCGCGTCGCCGCCGCTGTGGCCGTCGTCTTCGGTCTGCTCACCATCCTCTCGGGCGGATGGGCGCTCTTCGGCGGCGCCGAGATGGGCGCCGTCGTGCCCTTCGTCCTGTGGTTCAACTTCCTTGCCGGCTTCGCCTATGTCGCCGCCGGGGCCGGGCTCTGGCGCGGCGCGCTCTGGGGCTGGTGGCTTGCCGTGGCCATTGCCGGGGCGACGGCGCTCGTGTTCCTCGCCTTCCTCGTCCATGCGCTGACGGGCAATCCCTACGAGATGCGGACGCTCGGCGCGATGACGCTGCGGCTTGCGGTCTGGATCGCGATCGCGGCCGTGGCCCAACGCGCCCGCGCGATGGCGTGAACGCCGCGCCGCTCAGCGCCCGCGCGGCTTCGCCCTGAGCGTCGGGTCGGCGGCGCGCGGATCCTCGGGCCAGGGATGGCGCGGGTAGCGGCCGCGCATCTCCTTGCGGACCTCGGCATAGGCGCCGTCCCAGAAACCGGGCAGGTCGGTCGTCACCTGCAAGGGCCGGCCAGCGGGCGAGAGCAGCGTCACCTGCACCGGCAGCCGCTGCGGGCCGACGGTCGGGTGCTCGGTCACGCCGAACATCTCCTGCAGCTTCACCGCGATGGCCGGCTGTCCGCCGGCATAGTCGATGGCGACGCGACGGCCGAGCGGCGTCTCGAAAGCGGCGGGGGCGAGCCGGTCAAGGAGTTGCGCCTGCTCCCAGGTGAGCGCGCCGCGCAGCGCCCCGGCCAGGTCGAGCGCGCGCAGGTCGCTGGCGGTCCGAACCTTGGTCAGCCAGGGCAGCAGCCAGTCCCCGGCGCGCGCGACGATGCCGGCATCCGAGAGATCCGGCAGGTCCACCCCCTGCGCGCGCAGCATCCCGGCCCGCGCCTGGAGGCGTCGCGCGGCCGGGGTCATGCCGCAGGCTTCCAGCCCCAGCGCCCTGAGCCCGTCGAGCGCGGCGCGCGCGCGGTCCTCGGGCGGCGCGTCCCAGGAACGCTCGGCCAGAACCAGCGCGCCGAGCCGCTCGCGTCGCACGGCGACGATGCGGGCCGCGCGCGGGTCCCAGTTGCAGACCCGCTCCTCGTCGATCCGGTCGGCGAAGAGCGCGCGTATGGCGGCGTCGGTCAGCGGCAGCGCCTGCCGGATGCGCGCCTCGCGCGGGTCGCCGTCGAGGTCGGTCGCCACGATCCAGTGCGCCGCGCCCAGCGGATCGCCCTCGGCGAAGACCGCGCCCTTGCCGCCCGAGAGCCGGTAGCGCGGCGCATCGCCCGGCCGGCGCTGGCCGATCCGGTCGGGATAGGCGAGCGCGGCCATCTCGGCCGGCGCCAGGCCGGCATCCTCGGGCGCCAGCCGCGCCAGCCGCTTCGCCTCGGCCCGGATGCGGTCGAGCGCCTCGCGGCGCGGGGGATGGGCGACGCGCTCGCCCGCCACCGCCCTCAGCCGGAGGCCGAGATCGGCGGGCGCCCCGGTCAGCGGGTCGCGCTCGGCCAGGAGCGCGGCCAAAGGTGCGGCCCCCCGGCCGGCGATCAGCAGCATGTGAGCCAGCCGCGGATGCAGCGGCAGCGCGGCCATCGCCCTGCCATGCCCGGTGATCCGCCCCGCCGCGTCGAGCGCGTCGAGGTCGTGCAGGAGCGCCCGCGCCTCGGCCAGCGCACCCTCGGGCGGCGGGGTGAGGAACGCCAGCCGGTCCGACCCCCAGAGCGCCAGTTCCAGCGCCAGCCCGGCAAGGTCGGCGCTTTCGATCTCGGCCGGCGGATGGGCCGGCAGCGCGCCTTCCTGCGCGCGCGTCCAGAGCCGGTAGCAGACCCCCGGCGCCACCCGCCCCGCGCGACCCCGGCGCTGCTCGGCTTCCGCGCGGCTTACGGGTTCGGTCACCAGACGCGCCATCCCCGAGCCCGGATCGTACCGCGCCCGCCGGGCCCGCCCGGCATCGACGACGACGCGTATGTCCGAGATCGTCAGCGAGGTCTCGGCGATGGCGGTGGCCAGCACCAGCTTGCGACCCGCCGCGGCGGGGGCGATGGCCGCGCGCTGCGCCGCGAAGGGCAGCGCGCCATAGAGCGGATGCAGCACGACATCGCCCGGCAGCTTACGGTCGAGCAGGGCGGCGGTACGGCGGATCTCGCCCTCGCCCGGCAGGAAGACGAGCACGCCGCCCGCGGTCTCGTCGAGCGCGCGCAGGATCAGGTCGGCCGCCGCGCCTTCGAGCCGCGTCGCGCGCGGCAGCGGGCGGTCGAGCCAGCGCGTCTCGACCGGAAAGGCCCGCCCCTCGGCACTCAGCACCGGCGC
>SLPP01000229.1 GCA_007131945.1 Paracoccaceae bacterium
AGCCATGAAATCGCGTTGACGCCGACGCGGCCGGGGCCCGAACACACGTTGCGATTTCCCCGCCCCGAGACCCCGGACGCGCCGCCCCTGCGGCTGCAGCGTGCCGCAGCGATCGGCGGCACCGGTCCGGACGACCCGCGCGAACAGATCAGCGTGACGATACCCGCCTTCAATTCCAGCAATGTCTACGGCTCCGATCCCGAGACAGCGGCGGCGGTGCGCAGCCTCGACGGAACGGGCCGGCTGCATGTCGGCCCCGACGGCGGGTTGCCGCGGCTTCCCTCCGGGCGGGCGCTTGCCGGCGATCCGCGGGCCGATGAGAACATCGTTCTGGAGAGTCTGCATGTGCTCTTTAGGGACGAGCACAACCGCCTCGCCCGCCATGTCGCCGCCGCCTGCGCGGCGCAGGGGCTCGATTGCGGCGAGGAGGAGATCTTTCGCCTCGCCGCCAATCTCAACACGGCCGTCCAGCAGAAGATCTTCTGGCGCGACTATCTGCCTGCGCTGCTGGGCGATGACCCGGCGCGCCTGCTGCCGCCGGCGGCGGCGGAGTTCGACATTCCCGCCGTGCTCAACGAGGCGACCACCGCGGCGCTCCGGTTTGGCCATTCGCAGGTTCCCGAGACGGTGCTGGCCATCGTCGCCGACGGCACGCGTCACGAGGTGCCGCTGACCGACTGCTTCTTCGCGAGTGACTGCCTCGGCGACTTGCCTGCCAGCGCGATCCTGCACGGGGCGCGCGTACAGCCGGCCGAGGCGTTCGATGGGGTAGTCACCCCCGCGCTGGCAGAGGGCCTCTTGCTGGGGCCGGGGCAGCCGGCGCCGGAGGGCCTTCTGGGCATCAACCTGGCCCGCGGCCGCGATCACGGTCTGGCAAGCTTCGAGACGATCTGCGCCAGCCTCGGCTATGCCGATTGCGCCGTGCCGGACCATGTCGCCGCGCTCTATGGAGGCGCCGACACCGATGCGCTGGTCGGCTTCCTGACCGAGCCACGGAGCCCCGACACCCATCTCGGTCCGGTCACGTCCGGGCTGCTGGCGCTGCAATTCGACCTGATCCGCCGCCACGACCCGAATTTCTACGACCTGCCGGGCATGTTCGACCCCGAGACGCTTGCCTGGATCGAGGGGCGCAGCTTTGCGGATCTGCTGGCCGAGACCGCCGGTCTGCCGCGCTCGCTACTGGGCGCGGATCTGTTCCATGCCCCGGCCTTCGGCGTCGCGGAGGGTCCCGGTCAGGGCACAGCCCCTTGGCGAGGCGGCCCACCCGCCCCGATACCGCTGCCGCCGACGTTCATGCTGCTGGGCGCGGCGCTGGCGACGATGCTGGCGGTCGGTCTGCGGCGCCGGGCCCGGGTCGCTTGAGAGTGCTGCTGCGCGTGGCGCAGACGGGTGACGCAGGCAAAGACAGTTCTGCGGCGCAAGATAGACGACAGGAATCGGCTCCGCGCCCTCGATATCCCTGCCCGCTGCAAGGCAGGCGCTACCGCTACAGTGCCGCGTCCGGAGACGTCCCGAGGCCGCGCCGAGCCCCTTCCGCGGGCTGCAGAATGTTGATCTTCACGGTGTCGGCGAGCGAGTTGGCGATGAAACAGAAGCGGTGCGCGCGGTGCTGCATCTCTTCGAGCTTCTTCGTCTCGACCGAAAAGCCGGTGTCGAAGCGCACCACCGGATGCAGGTCGATGCGCGTCACTGCCATCTGGCCCCGCGCGTTCCTGCCAAGATGGGCGACGGCATGGTCGTGATAGCTCGCCACCGGCCAGCCGGCCTTGGCGGCGAGGGCCAGGAAGGTCATCATGTGGCAGCTCGACAGGGCCGAGGCGAGGGCCTGTTCCGGATTGGTGTTGGACGGATCGCCGCCCCAGTCGGGGGCGGCGTCCACGGTGATTTCATGGCTGCCGTTGTACTGGACGGTATGCGCGGCGGAATACTTGCCGGTTTCCAGTTCGGGTTCCGCGCGATGCCAGTGCAGGTCGATGGAAAGGTCGGACATGGTGCCCCTGTCGTCGGTATGGTCCGGGATGCCCGGTTCAGGCGGCGGCGAGCCGCTTCTTCGGGTCGTGGAAGGGCCGCTCCACCACCGTGGCCTCGGTCGCACCCGCCGGGGTCGCGACCTGGAGCCGCGTGCCGAGTTCGGCGCAATCGACCGAGACCATGGCGAGAGCGATGTTGCGCTCCAGCCGCGGCGAATGGACGGCCGAAGTGACCTTGCCGACCGTCACGCCGCCCCGACGGACCGGCCAGAAGGCAGTGTTCGGCTCCGCCAGGGGCGCGCCGTCGATATGAAGGCCAACCTGCAGGCGGTTCACGCCGCGATCGCGAATGCGGCGCAGCGCTTCCTTGCCGATGAACTCCGCCTCCATGTCCAGATCGACCAGCCGATCGAGGCCCAGCTCATAGGGGTTGGTGTGGATGTCAGCGTCGGCGTGATAGGAGAGCATAGCCCCCTCGATCCGGCGGATGGTGGAGGTGTGGCCGGGTTTCAGACCGAGCGGGGCGCCCGTGGCCATGATCCGCTCCCACAGCGCTTCGCCGCGCGCGCCGTCGCGCAGGTAGAGCTCGAAGCCCAGTTCGCTCGACCAGCCGGTGCGCGAGACGATCAGCGGGATGCCGTCGAGTTCGACCTCGCGCAACCAGTAATAGCGCAGGTCCAAGATGCCGTCGCCGAAAAGCGCCCGCATCACCTCGCCCGATTTCGGACCCTGCAACTGCAGGGGCGAGACATCGGGCTCGCGGATCGTGACATCGAGTCCCGCGAACACCGCCACGCCCTGCGCCCAGAGCAGGATGTCGCTGTCGGCCAGCGACAGCCAGAAATGGTTCTCGTCGAGCCGAAGCAGGATCGGGTCGTTCAGGATGCCGCCCTCGGCATTGGTGATCAGCGCGTATTTGCACTGCCCGACCGCCATCTTGGACAGGTTGCGCGGGGTCAGCATCTGGGTGAAGCGGGCCGCATCGGGCCCGGTGATCTCGACCTGCCGCTCCACCGCCACGTCGCACAGGATCGCGTCGTTGACGAGGTTCCAGAAGTTCTGCACCGGGTCGCCGAAATCGCGCGGGATATACATGTGGTTGTAGACCGAGAATTCCCGCGCGCCCCAACGCAGCGTCGCGTCGAAATAGGGGGATTTGCGGATCTGGGTTCCGAAGCCGTAATCGTTCGCCTGCGTCATGGTCGTCGCCCTTCTTCACC
>SLPP01000402.1 GCA_007131945.1 Paracoccaceae bacterium
AAGCACACACATGCCGAAGGTGCTGAGGCCGCTGAACATGCAGGCATTGCCACTGCTGAAGCAGAGGTTTCGGGCATAGGTGCCACTAACCGAAGAACCCCGCACGTAGCCGGGGCTAGAGAGGCCGCAAAAAAGCAGACGGATATGTCCCTGGATGTGTCGCCACTGGAGGCGGCAACAAAAGCGTCGAGCATCAACTCGCGGCCGGGTTTTTCAAAAGTGCGTTTGTAAAACATAACGTATTCGCGGCCGAAACCTTCAAAGCGTCGCTCCATGGAGGTTTGCAGGTCGTAATCGGCCGGCAGGAAGAGATTCACTTCAGAATAGTTTCGCGGGCGGGTGTCGCGAAGGTTCAACGCCGCGCTGACCATGAGTGTGTTGTAAGGGTTTATCGCCAGGTCAGCTCCAAACCTGAAGTTATTGAAGTATCCGGTGCGAAAGAAATCCTCATGTTGATGTAATTGCCGCAGGGTGTCGCCATCAAGGGTAATGCGGTGCCTATCGCTGATGTTGTATCCCTCCATGCCGTGAATCCTGAAGTCGTAGTTGCCAAAAAGATTCAAGCGATCAACCCTGTGGTTAAGGTGTACCGAGCCGTTGTACTTGTCACCTGTGCCCATGTTCAGGCTTAGCATGCCGTTGGTTCCGTGCTGGCGCTGCCTTTTCATCACGATGTTGATGATGCCCGATGTCCCGTCAGGGTCATGGCGCGCTGATGGGTTGGTGATCACTTCTACCCTGTCAATCATGGTGGCCGGTATCTGGTCAATGCTCTCGAGGTACGAGGGGCGGCCATCCACAAGTATGGTCACATTGGAGCTGCCACGCAGGTTGATCCTTCCATCAGCGTCCACAGCCACCGAAGGTATGGTTTCCATGATGTCAAGCGCCGAACCGCCTGTTGCAGTCATGTCGCGATCAACGGTAAAAATTGTTTTATCTAAGTTAAACAACAGCATGTCGCGATCCGCTGTGACAGTCACCGCATCCATCATCTCGCTACCCGGTTTGATCCGGACAATACCCAGGTCAGCTTCCGGACTTTCGCGGCTAACCCTTATACCCTCAACCACATGCTTTTCAAAACCAATGAAAGTAAAATGCACATCATATTCCCCGAAAGGAATCTGATCAATGCGAAAAGAGCCATCAATGTCAGTAATGCCACCGGTAAGCATCTGTTCACTGCCTTTAGGGTAAACCACAACATTCACATATTCGAGCGGTTGTGCGTTAACCGACTCCACAACACCTCCTTTAATTGCGCCGTTTGCCATTGATAAAGCCGCGGCTTCAGCGGAATTGAAAACCACGGAAGTTGTAATCATTAAAATTGTTACGGATAAAACCTTAAATAAAGGTTCGCATACCGATCGGAACACAATACAGGGAAAGATCATCTGCCACTATTTTTTATACAGCCGGATATTTATCAATTGAAGATATTCGCATAGGTGTTTCAATCATGATCATTAAAACACAAAGTTGAATTGATTACCAGTGATGTGATTTAGACTGTCCAACATGGATTTGGTTTAACCAAAGTAAACCATTTGTATAAGGCCTTGAGCAGGCTCCACATTGATGCCTCCTGCGTATGGATCGCACAAGCTGTCATGCAGCGCTGATGCCCGTGCGTGATGGCTGACAGTTCGGCCACCGTTCAAAAGCTTCCTCATCAGGCTAAATGACGAATAAAAAGGTGGCATCAAAGGGTATTTCAAAGCCATGATATATTGCAGCACAAGAGAAGATGTAGGCAAGTTGCCCTTTGGAAGGGTGTTTGCTCTTAAAAAACTTGCTTCATGAACAAGATGGTATGTATATTTGTTTATCTCTTTGGGAACTAGGCAATTATTATCCTTGTCAAAGATGCGTCCGTTCATAAAAAACATGGTTTGTCCACGCTGTATCCTGGCAGTTCAGCAAGCAGCCGAATTCTGCGAAATCAAGATTCGCAGGATCAGTCTTGGTGAACTGGATACCGAACAAGAGCACATCAATACCGGGCAGCTGGAAAAGCTTGACCAGGTCCTTACCAATTTTCAGTCAATGTCAACCATTAAACTTTGAGGATATGAATCTCATCTACACCATAACCGGCATGACTTGCGGGGGCTGCGCCACCAAGGTGAAAAGCGCCCTTCTCAAACACCCAGAAGTACATTCGGCAGATGTGAGCCACCAGGATGGTACAGCACTGGTGCGAGCAGATTCCGTGCCCGATCGCAACAAACTGGACACGCTTCTTGCTGATGCAGGAGAATACCATATAGCCGAGGTGTCTGAACGCAGCACCTCTAATGAAAAGAGTCATTCCCACGCATCATCAATTACCGAACAGGAAGCCTTATCCACCTGGGAGACCTACAAACCGCTGGTGCTCATTTTTCTGTTTGTGTCTGGCATAGCGGCCTTAGCAGCATCCGACGCTCAAGCCTTTTCGTGGCACCACTGGATGCGGTACTTCATGGCTGGATTTTTTATTGTGTTCTCGTTCTTTAAATTTCTCGATCTGAAAGGCTTTGCCCGTTCCTACGCCATGTATGACTTGCTGGCAAAACAGTGGAAAGGATATGGTTATGTATATCCTTTTCTTGAGCTGGGGCTGGGTGTGCTTTACCTCACTGCCATCAACCTGCCTGCCACCCATGTGGCCACTATTGTCATAATGGGCTTCAGCACTATCGGTGTTATACGGAATATGCTTTCACCCAACCAGGTGCAATGCGCCTGCCTGGGTACTGTTTTTAAACTTCCGTTGGGCAGGGTAACCCTTGTGGAAGACCTGCTGATGGTGGCCATGGCGGGGGTGATGCTGGTGATGCAGATTTAATGAAGCGACGGGAACGAAAACACCAACAACATGCTCAACAAACTCATACGTTTTTTTCTTAAAAACCGTTTGGTAGCCTGGGAAGATATATAAACTGCAGGCACCCTTCCTCCCGGCGCCACTCATTGATAAAGCCTCCAGCCTGGAGTTTGATCATTTTTCACCGAATTACTTCCGGATTCAACCAAACCCTGACCTTCGAGAATGTAAATGGCTACATCAAAATCATTTACCCTGCATTATTCACAAAAAGCAAACAAAATGCTTTATCTAATTGACTCATTGGCAACAAGGACAAATGCTCGTAAAAACTCAATTTGTTTGCTTTTTGCAGGTGCTTTTACTACAGGCCA
>SLPP01000153.1 GCA_007131945.1 Paracoccaceae bacterium
CCCATCTCCAGGAAAGCACGGACCAGAGCAACAACCCCAACCCGCCACCCGCCAGACCACCAAGCCCAACCGGCGAGACCGCTATCTAGTCAAACACCAACACCCACGCAAGAGGGAAAGTGGCCGATCGCGACGTTTTTCGATGCTGACCCTACGTAAGCCTCGCCAAGACACTGGAAGAAGGAGGATTATGCCCGGACACCCAGCTCCGCGACAATTGGTGCAGGGGTCCGGGAGGATACATCATGTTACGAAGACCGCCGAGGGGCGGAACAATCGAAAACGGCGACCAACCGGCCGCCGTTGCATTTCGTCGATGCGGCGATCCGAGTCGCGCGGTCAGGCGAGAGCGGGATCGATTCCCTTGCAGGCGTCGACCAAGCCGCGCACCGCCGCAACAGAACTGTCGAACATCTTCTGCTCGTCGGCACTTAGCTTGATGTCGACGATACGTTCGATGCCGCCGCGGCCGATGACGGTCGGCACGCCGACATAAAGTCCGTCGAGTCCGAACTCGCCCTTGCACCAAGCCGCGCAGGGCAGAAGGCGCTTCTGGTCCCGCAGATAAGCCACCGCCATCTCGATCGCCGAGGTCGCCGGCGCGTAATAGGCCGATCCGGTCTTCAGGAGCCCGACGATCTCTGCGCCACCGTCGCGGGTGCGCTGGACGATCCCGTCGAGGCGCTCCTGCGTGGTCCAGCCCATCGCCACCAGATCCGGCAGCGGAATCCCGGCAACCGTGGAGTAGCGCACGAGCGGGACCATCGTGTCGCCGTGTCCGCCGAGAACGAAGGCGGTCACGTCGCGCATAGAGACATTGAATTCAAGCGACAGAAAATGCCGGAAGCGCGCCGAGTCGAGCACGCCTGCCATGCCCACGACCATGTTGTGCGGCAAGCCGGAATATTCGCGCAGCGCCCAGACCATGGCGTCGAGCGGGTTGGTGATGCAGATGACGAAAGCACCGGGCGCGTGCGCCTTGATCCCCTCGCCCACCGCCTTCATGACCTTGAGGTTGATGCCCAGGAGGTCGTCGCGGCTCATCCCCGGCTTGCGCGGCACGCCGGCGGTGACGATGCAGACATCGGCACCGGCGATGTCTGCATAGTCGCTGGTTCCCTTGAGCGCGGCATCGAACCCCTCGGCCGGCCCGGATTCCGCGATGTCGAGCGCCTTGCCGGCGGGAACGCCTTCCGCGATGTCGAAAAGCACGATGTCGCCGAGTTCCTTTATCGCGGCGAGATGGGCGAGGGTGCCGCCGATCTGGCCGGCGCCGATGAGCGCGATTCTGGGTCTGGCCATGGGTCTTCTCCGGTCAGTTGCGAGACTGCGCTCTGCGTAAGGCCAGAAAGGGCGAGGCGCAAGGCCGCAGCGCCGGCAAAGGCCGGGGCGAGACCCGACGCGACCCGGTTGCAGCGAGGCTTCCGCCCCGCGACGTCGCCTGCCTCGCGCCGGTGCCGGTCCGGCGGCCCTGTCCCCTTGCGGGCGCCCGGATACCCGCAACTTCGCCGATTCACAGCGAGGTCCACGCGTGGACCTTCCTGCAAGTACATATGAAAAAACATAAATTCTTCGTCGTTAACCGCAATGAAAGCTTTGGCTGAGACCGAAAACGACGCCGGCAACCCCAGGCGATTGGCGCCGATCGAGCCTCTTCGGGGTACACGGAAGCGCCTGGCCGCGATGCGACTCCGGGCGACCCGAGGCGCCACGTCGCACCCTCACGCAACCACCCTTTCCGACCCGGGAGCGGCCACTTGCGCATGGTGCCTTCCTGTCGCCTCCCCCTGAGAGGGTGACGCGGTGCAGTCCGCTGCGAGAGCGGTTCCGGCGCAGCGAGGAACCCCCGGGATAGCCTCATTCGAGGCGAATAGGCGGGTCGTGGCGTCGGTCGCCGGCGCGGCACCATTGAGTGTGCGGCGCTGCCCTCAGAGCTTCATGTCGAAGCCCAGATGCTTCGCCACGGTGAAGATGTCCTTGTCGCCCCTGCCGCACATGTTCATCACGATCAGGTGGTCGCGGGGCAGATCGGGCGCGATCTTCATCACGTGGGCCAGCGCGTGGCTGGGTTCGAGCGCCGGGATGATCCCCTCCAGCGCGCAGCAAAGCTGGAACGCTTCCAGCGCCTCGGCATCGGTGATGGCGACGTATTGCGCGCGCCCCGTTTCATGCAGCCAGGCATGTTCGGGGCCGATCCCGGGATAGTCGAGGCCGGCCGAGATCGAGAAGCCCTCGAGGATCTGCCCGTCCGCGTCCTGCAACAGGTAGGTGCGGTTGCCGTGCAGCACGCCCGGCCGCCCGCCGGTGAGAGAGGCGCAATGCTCCATCTTCTCGTCGACGCCCTTGCCGCCGGCCTCGACCCCGATGATGCGCACCGAGGGATCGTCGAGGAAGGGGTGGAAGAGGCCCATCGCGTTCGAGCCGCCGCCGATCGCGGCGATGATCGTGTCGGGCAGCCGCCCCTCGGCCTCGTGCAGCTGCGCCCGCGTCTCACGCCCGATGATCGACTGGAAGTCGCGCACCATGGCCGGATAGGGATGCGGGCCGGCGACGGTGCCGATGCAGTAGAAGGTGTCGCGGACATTGGTCACCCAGTCGCGCAGCGCGTCGTTCATCGCGTCCTTCAGCGTGCCGCGACCCGAGGTCACCGGCACCACCTCGGCGCCCAGAAGCCGCATGCGGAAGACGTTGGGCGCCTGCCGCTCGACATCGTGCGCGCCCATGTAGACGACGCATTTCAGCCCGAACTTGGCGCAGACCGTGGCGGTGGCGACGCCGTGCTGGCCGGCGCCGGTCTCGGCGATGATCCGGGTCTTGCCCATCCGGCGGGCGAGGATGATCTGGCCGAGCACGTTGTTGATCTTGTGCGCGCCGGTATGGTTGAGCTCGTCGCGCTTCATGTAGACCCGGGCGCCGCCGAGGTGATCGGTCAGGCGCTCGGCGAGATAGAGCGGCGAGGGGCGGCCGACATAGTGCTTCCAGAGATGCTCCATCTCGGCCCAGAAGCTTTCGTCGGTCCTCGCGCGCTCGTACTGTGCCTCGAGCTCGAGGATCAGCGGCATCAGCGTCTCGCTGACGAAACGGCCGCCGAATATGCCGAAACGACCCTTCTCGTCGGGCCCGGTCATGTAGCTGTTGATGCGGTCTTCGGGCATGGGGCACCTCCTGCGTCAGG
>SLPP01000209.1 GCA_007131945.1 Paracoccaceae bacterium
AACACGTACTGGCTGTCGAAGGTCGGCACGCCCCAGCCCAGCAGGTAGAAGTCCGTCTCCCAGTTCTCGATCAGCGGGAAGTGCAGCGAGCGGGTCTGCGACACCAGGTTCACGCTCATCCCGATCCGACCCAGCATGCCCACCAGCGCCTGGCAGATCGCCTCGTCGTTGATGTAGCGGTCGTTCGGACAGTGCAGATCGACCGAGAAACCGTCGGGATAGCCCGCCTCGCGGATCAGCTCCGCCGCGCGCGCGTAGTCCGGGGCCCCGTAGGCATGCATCTCCTCGGTCCAGCCGTTGACGAAGGGCGGCAGCGGCGCGGCCGAGGGCTGCGATTCGCCGCGCATCACCACCTGCTGGATCGCGTCGCGGTCGATCGCAAGCGCCATCGCCTCGCGCACCTCGGGCTTGGCGAAGGGGTTGTCGTCGACATTGGCCGAGGCCAGGCGCTCCGACGCCATGTCGTAGCTGAAGAAGATGTTGCGGTTCTCGGGCCCGCGCACGACGCGGATGCCGTCGGTCTGGTCGAGCCGCGCGATGTCCTGCACGGGGACGTCCTGCACGATGTCCACCTCGCCCGACAGAAGCGCCGCCACCCGCGTGGCGCCTTCCGAGATCGGCGTGTAGACGATCCGCGTCACCTGTGGCGCGTCGCCCCAGTGGTCCTCGAAGACCTCGAGCACGGTGCGCACCTCGGGGTCGCGCTCGACCAGCCGGTAGGGGCCGGTGCCATTTGTGTTGCGCGTCGAATAGGCCTCCTCGCCGGCGGCGAAATTGGGCGCGGTGACGGTGTTGTTGGCCTCGGCCCATTCCTTCGACATGATGAAGGTGTTGGTCAGGTTCTGCACATAGAGCGGCGACGGCCCCGAGAGCCGCACCCGCACCGTGTGGTCATCGACCGCGGTGACCTCCTCGACTGCGGCATGCAGCGCCGCCATGCCCGAGGGCGGCGTCCGCGCCCGGTCGAGCGAGAAGACCACGTCCTCGGCGGTCAGTTGCTGGCCCTCGTGGAAGCTCACCCCCTCGCGGATGTGGAAGACCCAGACATTGTCCTCCTCCTCGTCGATATACCATTCCGTCGCCAGCCGCGGCGTCAGCGAGCCGTCGAGCGCGCGGCCGACGAGCGTCTCGTAGATATGGTGGTTGAGCGTATGCGTCGGACCTTCGTTCTGGCTGTGCGGGTCCATGGTCAACGCGTCGCCGACCCGCGCCCAGCGGATCGTCTCGGCGTCGGCATGCGCCGCGCCCAGCGCAAGTCCGGCCACGCCCGCCATCAGTACGGCGCGCAGCCCCCTGGTCATGTGGAAAGTCATCGTGATCCCCCTGGTTGGTGTTCATTCGCGCCCGCCCATCGGGACGGGCCGCAATACACCGAGGTTTCTCCGATCTGACCGGAAAGTCAACAAGGGCGGGTGTTGGCCGAGACCACTTCGAGCGTGATGCCGTTGAGCATCCGGTGATTCACCGGAACCTTCGATTCATCCGGCCGGAGCGGGGCACCAGAAGCCGAGTTCGGGCAGAGCGTTCCGGCATTCGGGGCAGGTGAGCTGCGAAAGGACCCGGTCAGACCTCCGGATCGCCTTTTTCTTGACCGCGCCTTTGACGATCTGCCTTGGGCAATGAATCCAGAGGGTTGAAATCGTTGATGTCGGGGTGTCTGCTCCGGCGTGACCTGCTCCACTGGGCAAGCCCGAGCCAAACGACGAGCCCGCTTCCTGCCCAGATGAACCCCTGTGTAAAGGCATGAAGTTCGGGGAGAAAGTAGGTGACCAGAGCCACGATCGCTGCGCCGACCGAGAATCCGAGCGCGATGTAGGCGGTCGTGACCATTTCGGCGATCAGCAGCGCGATGGCTGCAAGCCCCCAGACAATCCATGCTGGCAAACCCCAGAGGTCCATATCTCAGATATCTTTCAGGATGGCGGCGGCCTCGCGGAACGCGTTCGATGGGCCGCCAGGCAGCATGATCAGCTTGGCGTTGTCGGATTTGGAGATTCCCTCGAGAGCTTCGACCTGCATCCGCGCGGTCTGGAAGGTCAACGCCTCGCGTGCGTTCTCGCCTTCGAGGGAGTCGGCAATCACCCGGTTCGCAGCCGCATTGGCCTCGGCAATCGCGCGGATGGCGTCCGCGCGCCGCTGGGCTTCGTAGAGTTCTGCATCGGCTGCGAGCTCGGTTGCCCGGCGCTGGCCTTCGGCCCGCGTGATGGCCGCCCGACGTTCTCTCTCGGCGGCGAGCACTTCGGCCATCGCCTTCTGCGTCGTCTCGTTCAGCCTCACGTCGGTGATTTCCGAGCGGCTGATCCGGATGCCATAGGTCTTGCCGGCATCTTCCAGTGCTTCCAGCAAGGCGACATTGAGCGATCCGCGGTCCGACTGCACTTGATCGAGCTCGACCTTGCCGAGTTCCGAACGCACCAGTGACTGCACGAGGCCGATGACCAGGTTGTCGATGGAGTTGACGCGGAACACCGCCGCTTCCGGGTTCTCGATCCTGTAGACGACGAGCAGCTGCGCGCCGAAGACGACGTTGTCGGCCGAGACCACTTCGAGCGCGATGTCGTTGAGCACCTGGTCGTTCACCGGCACCTTCGAATGCACACGATCGAGAAACGGAACGATCAGGTTCACCCCGGCATCGAGCGTGCGATGGTATGCGCCGAGGCGGGTGATAACGTAGTTCTCGGCCTGGGGCACGATCTTGAGGCCCAGGAACACGAATAACAGCAGGAAAAGGACGAGCGCGAGTATCAGTTCCATGGTGACCCCGTTGCTGAGAGTGCTTTTTATCACCGAGAGCCGTAACAAATTGGTTGATTATCGATCGACGTCGGTGTGACCGTTCCGCCACGGTAGATCTGGCGCAAGCTCGTCCGAGACCGGCCACTCGCCCAATGGCACAGTCATATCTCCCTGCCGTAGCCACCGTCGTTGGGTTGGTTGATCCTCAGCCGGAAATCACGCCGCCTTCGAAAATCGACCGACTTCGCCAGACGACCTGATCGGGGTTTCCTACGAGTCGGCGGTTCTGACCGCATCGGCGATGATCTGTGCCCCCTCGTGCTGCAGCATGGCCGCCGCTAGCGCGACAGTCATTTCGCTTCGCGTGTGTTCCGCCCCCGGGCCGAACTGATCAAGGACCAACCGCTTTGC
>SLPP01000210.1 GCA_007131945.1 Paracoccaceae bacterium
GCGGGCGCCCGGCCGGCTGACCGCGCGCAGGAAAGCCGCGAGCTGCGCGCCCGGCCCGCGCACCAGCGCCACCCCCTGCGGCACCTCGATCGCCTCCGGCAGCCCGCCCGAGAGGCCCGGTCCCGGATCGCCGGGAAAGGCGGTCTCGGCCAGCGCCACGATCGCGCCGCCCGGCCGCGCCGCCGCCAGCGCCAGAACCGCGTCGAGCCGCAGCCCGACGCCATCGGCGCGAACCGGGCTCAGCGTCCCGGCCTCGGTGCCGAGGAGCCAGACGCCGTGGCCGCCATGGACGAAATGGCCGGCGAGCACGACGATCACGCGCTCGCCCGCGCCGGCGGCGAGTTCCGCCTCGAGCCCGGCGAGCGCGTCGCGCAGCCCGGCGGCATCGCGGTCGCGCGCGACCTCGACGGAGAAACCCGCCGCCGCCAGCCGGTCGGCCTCGGCGGCCAGATCGCCGGCGCCGCGCGCGTCGCGCAACTCGGCGTAATCCTCGTTGGCCAGGATCAGAACGAGGCCCGCCGCCGTCGCGGGCAGGGCGGACCATGACAGCAGGACGAAAGCAGCAAGCAGACGCAACACGCCGAACCCTCCCTTGCCGGGCGGGGTCAGTCGTAGCTGCGCAGATCCTCGATCACCTTGCCGTCGTTGGGCAGGGAGCCGGGCGGCACCAGTTCGACCTTGCCCCGCAGCTTGAGCGTATCAAGCAGCGTCCCCTCGTACAATTTGGGATTGGCGGCGCGGGTCTCGATCTTGACCGTCATCACGTCCATTTCACCCTCGCGGGTGGCGACGACGCGGGCGCGGCTGACTTCCTCGTGGCGGCTGACGAAGGCGGCGACCTGTTCGGGGCGCACGAACATGCCCTTGATCTTGGTCGTCTGGTCGGCGCGGCCCATCCAGCCCTTGATGCGCAGGTTCGTCCGCCCGCAGGGGCTCTCGCCCGGCAGCACCGCGCTCAGATCGCCGGTGGCGAAGCGGATCAGCGGGTAGTCGGGGTTGAGCGTGGTGACCACGACCTCGCCGACCTCGCCCTCGGGGACGGGATCGCCGGTGCCGGGGCGCACGATCTCGACGATGACGCCCTCGTCGACGATCATTCCCTCCTGCGCCTCGCTCTCGTAGGCGATGTTGCCCAGATCGGCGGTGGCGTAGCACTGCCGGCAGGCGATGCCGCGCTCGGCGTATTCGGCGCGCAGCGAGGGAAACAGCGCCCCGCCCCCGACCGCCGCCCGGGCGATCTTCAGCGCCACGCCCATCTCGTCGGCCTTGTCGAGGATCACCTTCAGGAAATCCGGCGTGCCGGCATAGGCAGTGGTGCCGATATCGGCGGCGGCGCGCACCTGCAGCTCGGTCTGGCCGGTGCCGGCGGGCAGGACCGCGGCGCCGACGGCGCGGGCGGCATTCTCGAACATCATCCCGGCGGGGACGAAATGGTAGGAAAAGCAGTTCTGCACGATGTCGCCCGGCCCGATGCCGAGCGCGTGCAGGAAGCGGCCCATCCGCCACCAGTCATGCCCGGTGCGGCCCGGCTCGTAGATCGGCCCCGGCGACTGGAAGAGGTGCTCGAAACCGGCGGCGGGATGGGCGGCATAGCCGCCGAAGGGCGCGTCCGTCGCCTGCGCGCCGGTCAGGTCGGACTTGCGCAGGACCGGCAGGCGGGCGAGCGCGGCGGCGTCGGTGATCGCCGCCGGGTCGGTATCGGCCAGCGCCGCGGCATAGCCCGGCAGCCGCTTCGCCCGGGCGATCTGCTCGGGCAGCGCCTGCGCCAGGTCGGCGGCCCGGCGCTCGGCCGGGCGGATTTCCAGCGCGTCGTAATGCTTGCTCATCGGTCCCCGCGGCATGTCCCGCGCCCCTGTTGCATCCTCGGCCATGGCTCAGGCCAGCCAGCGCTTGCGGCGGCGATAGCTGCGCACGTCGCGGTAGCTGCGCCGCCCGGTATCGGACATGCCGAGATAGAATTCCTTCACGTCCGGGTTCTCGCGCAGGGCCTCGGCCTTGCCCTCCATCACCACGCGGCCGTTTTCCAGGATGTAGCCGACATGGGCGTAGCGCAGCGCGACATTGGTGTTCTGCTCGGCCAGAAGGAAGGTAACACCCTGTTCCTTGTTCAGCCGTTCCACGATCTGGAAGATCTGCTCGACGAGCTGCGGCGCGAGTCCCATCGAGGGCTCGTCGAGCAGGATCGTCTCGGGCCGCGACATCAGCGCCCGGCCGATCGCGGTCATCTGCTGCTCGCCACCCGAGGTATAGCCCGACTGGCTGCGGCGGCGCTCCTTCAGGCGCGGGAAGTATTCGTAGACCATGTCGAGGTCGTCGGCGACCGACTTGCCGCCGTCGCGGCGGGTATAGGCGCCGGTGAGCAGGTTCTCCTCGACCGTCAGGTGTTCGAAACAGTGCCGGCCCTCCATCACCTGGATGATCCCCATCCGCACGAGATCGGCGGGGTCGCGGCCGACGATGTTGTCGCCGCGATAGGTGATCGAGCCCTTGGTGATCTCGCCGCGCTCGGAATGCAGCAGGCCCGAGATCGACTTCAGCGTCGTCGACTTGCCGGCGCCGTTGCCACCCAGAAGCGCGGTGATCCCGCCCTTCGGCACGGAGAGGCTCACGCCTTTCAGCACCAGGATGACGTGGTTGTAGATCACCTCGATATTGTTGACCTGCAGAAGCGTCTCGGTGTCGGAGCGGACGTCGAACATGGGGTCGGATCCCTGCGATCGGTGGGTCGGGGTGGCGGGCGCGACCTCGGCCGCGCCCGCCGGAGTTGCGGTTCGGGTCAGCCGCCCGAACGCTCCAGGCATTGCGGGGTGATCTCGTTCTCGGCGGCATAGGCCAGCGAGTCCTCCATCACCATCTCCATGATCAGCTCGCGATCCGAGGCGATCCAGTCGGTGATCAGGTTCCACTGCTGCGCGTTGGCGTCCCACTGCTGGATCATCGCCTCGCCCGAGCCGCCGTGGTTCTGGCAGCTCACCTCGAAGGCCGGGCCGAAGCCGGGCAGGCCAAGCTCGGCCATGCGCTCTTCGGTTATCACCAGGTTGGCCATCCCGTCGCGCATCATCGCCGGGGTGATCGCGGCCACGCCGTGGATCTCCTGCGCGGTGCGCGCGGCCTCGACCGCCAGCATCGCGGCATACATCCCGCGCGA
>SLPP01000189.1 GCA_007131945.1 Paracoccaceae bacterium
CGGCGGTCAGCGCGTCCTTCACCGGTGGCAGCGGATCGCGGCCGTAGCCGAGGAGCTCGCTGTTCAGCAGCGGCTGCTCGGCGCCGAGCGTGGCGCTGGCGAACGGCATCCGCGTGAAGCCAGAAGCGGGCGGCGTGCCATAACTCGTCTCGAACGCCAGCGCCATCTGCGCCCGCGCCCCCTGGGCTCGTGCCATGGTGTTACTCCTCGGATTGTCTGGTGGGTCAGGCCAACGGATCGGCGGTGGTGTAGTGCAGGACCACCGGAATGACGGCCGCCTTCAGGCTAGCCGCGCCCTCGACCGGTAGGTCCACGGGCCGCGGCGCTTCCGCCTCGACCCAGTCGCAGAGCCCGCCCAACGTCCGGTCAGCCGCAAGCGCCGTGCCGACGCTGGCGGTCAACGTATCGAAGGCTGCGTCACGGTCGGTGCCCTGCACGACCGCCTCTATCTCGGCGCGGTGCTGGTAGTGGTAGGCCAGCGGAGACAGTGTCACCTCCGGCTCCCCCGGCTCGCCGTCCCGCAGGATCAGCAGCCCATCGGCCGGTACGCGCTCGGGGAGCACCTCGCCACGCAGGGCGGTGGCAGGCAACGCCAGGAGCCGCGCGTGCAGCGCGGCGAGGATGGTTTCGCGAGGGGTGGGCATGAAGTGTCGTTCAGCCAATTGGCGGCAGGAGGTGTCGGCGTGGAACAGCCGGATTTTCGTCCTGCGCAGGTATCTTCCAACCGCATTCTATGGTTATGTCATCGGCAGGAGGGTTCGGATGTCCGTCAGATCGATCACGCTGGGGCTGTTGCTCAATGCGCTGGTCGCGCTCGGGACACATGCAGCAGACCTGTCCCCGCCGCCCTCACCTGTGTCCGATAGAATCTCCGGTCTCGAGGCCCTGCAGACTGATCTGCCCACGTCGGATCTCGCCGACTTTGTCGGCGTCGCGACGCTCATTGTGATCTTCGCTGATGGACCTGATGATGCAGACTTTATTGCACAACTTGAGACCCTTCGCTCACGGGCAGATGATCTCGCTGCGCGGGACGTAGTGCTGCTGACGGACACGGCGCCCACTGAAAATGGCCCGCTTCGCCAAACTCTGCGACCGCGCGGATTCAGCATAATCTTGATCGATTCAACCGGGACGATTGCTCAGCGTCGCCGCACCGTGACTGATGCTCGACGGCTGATCCGGCAGATCGATCAAATGCCGTAGCATCCTCGAGTGTCCGGCTTTATCGAGAACGAAGCGTTCATTCCAATTCTTCCGCTTGCTGCATCGCGCGCGGTTCTGAAGGATCGGCGACTGTACGCATCCACGCAGCCACTTCTACACCAAACTTCCTGATCATGAATACTGCGGCGACGATCAGAACATCGTCGCAAAGATGAACACGAGGATCGCCAGCAGGACTGCGATGCCTAAACCGATGCCCAGGCGCCTGTTTGACATCTGTCTGGTGCCAGGGTTGCCGGCGTTGACCTCGGGGCGGTCTTGCAGCCCGGCATCACCGGGGCCGGCCGGGACTTCGCCTGTTCTCGGATCGGGACGGGCCGGCTGGCGGCGAGAATCTGGTGTTTTGCGGTCCTTTTCGGTCATGCTGATCTCCATTCCGTGGGTGATGCTGGGCTCTTGAAAAGGAAACGCGCAGCGGCTGGCGAACGTTCCGTTTCAGATCAGAGCTTTCCCTCCGCCCACTTCGCCACGATCAGCCCCGGCAGGGCGTCCTGCGCCCGCGCGGCATCCCGCGCCAGATCCAGCCGCTTCGGCAGCTTGACCTGCGGCACCAGCAGGAAGATCGGGACCGTGGTCACGCCCCGGCCGGTCTTCGACCGCGATGCCACGGCGCGGCCCCTGGCGTTCAGCCGCCCTTCCGCGACCAGCAGGCTCGGCCCGGTGCGCCGATAGACGAAGCGCAGGCGCAGTCCTGAGCGGCGCTCCCATTCGCCGGGGGTGATCCGCCCACCGCGCGCGGACTTTCCGGCAGTGGCCGTCGGGATCGCCAGCCAGAAGCCGTTGCGCGACCGGATCAGCAGGCCGGTATCGTGGGCGCCGACGATGACCGGGGCCTTCGACCAGACCAGCGCCGCGGCGTTGAGGCTGGGCTGGTCCCTGGGGAACTGCTCCGAACGGATCGTGCGGGCGAGCCGGGCGCCAAGCCCCGCGCCGGTGATCTGCGCGCGCCACGCGTTCTTGAGGCTGTTGCTGGCCTCGCGCGTGGCGGCGGTGACGGCCTTCTCGCCCGTCCGGATCTCGGCAGCCATCATGGCGACGAGATCGGGCGTGATGTCGAGCCTGAGCTTCACTGCTGCGCCATCCGTGCAAACCGGGCGCAACACGGGTGCGCCTCAGGCCGGGCGCAGGATGCGCCCCGAATAGAAATGCTCGAAGACCCCGCCGAGCGGATTGACCGGCGATCCGTCCTCCATCCGCAATTCGCGGTTGGTCACCTGCCGCGTGCCCGGCACGCCGAATCCCCATTCGATGACCAGCGCCTCATTGCCCCTGTCGTCCAGACACCTGATTTCGCGCAACTTCTGCCGCATCGATCCCCCCGGATTGCCTGCATGGGTCACAGTCTTGTCATCCCGTTCCGCGCTGTCAATACAGCTTGTGGTTGTACTCGCCGCGCGCTCGTTTCGGATCCGTGCCGAGCGAAACCCGTCACGCCGGGCGCAGATCCACGGTCCAGACAAGCCGCTCGCGATCGCGAACGGGCTCGCCCTGGATGAGGAAAGCCTCGCCGTCGATCTCGATCCTGTCACCCGGGCGGGGGTTCGGCACCTCGGCGACGCGCAGGTCGATCCGGGTGGTTTCCGACCAGAGCCGCGCGTCGCCAAAGCCGGTGATCTCGTCCGCGCGGCGCATGACCACGCGGACGAGTGCCGGGACGCCGCCCTCGGCGACGTAGACGGCGTCGAGCGCGATGTTGCCGTCGAGGAACAGCGCCTCGAGCGCCGCGGCGACGGCCTGCATCACGTCCGCCGCGCCGAGCGCAGCACCTGCGGGCGGGTGCAGATCGGGAGGGGGTTGGACTCGATCTCGAGGCGCACCCATTCGTCCCGGTCGCGATCGGGGATCATGCGCGCATAGAGCGGCAGGCCCAGCGTGTTCACCGTCTCGAACGTGTCGGCCGGGGCGTAGTAGATCTCGAAGA